>DAOMOU010000110.1:0-7072 GCA_035444525.1 Gammaproteobacteria bacterium
CCGGACCGGGACGAGACCCGGCCGATGCGCAGCAAGGAAGAGGCCAACGACTACCGTTATTTCCCCGATCCCGACCTGCTCCCGCTGGAAGTGGGGCCGGAGCTGGTCGAGGCGGTGCGTGCCGCGCTGCCGGAGCTGCCGTGGCGGAAGCGGGACCGCTTCATGGACGAGTACGGACTTTCGGAGTACGACGCGGGCGTGCTCTGCGCGAGTCGCGCGGGCGCCGACTATTTCGAGGCGGTGGCCGCCGGCGTCGCGGACAAGAAACTCGCCGCCAACTGGGTGATGGGCGAGCTGGCCGGGGCGCTCAACAAGGCAGGCCTGGAGGTCACGGCGAGCCCGGTGCCCGCAGGCGCACTGCTGGGCCTGCTTAAACGTATCGAGGACAGCACCATTTCCGGCAAGATCGCCAAGGAAGTCTTCGAGGCGATGTGGGCCGGCGAGGGCGATGCGGACGCCGTGATCGAGGCGCGCGGGCTCAGGCAGATCACCGACTCCGACTCGGTGGAGGCGGTGATTCGCGAGGTCATGGCCGCCAACCCGCAGCAGCTCGAGCAATATCGCTCCGGCAAGGACAAGCTGTTCGGCTTTTTCGTCGGGCAGGTGATGAAGGCCACCGGTGGCAAGGCCAATCCGGCGCTGGTCAACGAGCTGCTCACGAAACTGCTGGCGGGCTGATGAGCGGCGGCGGCGACGCGCTGCGGCGCTTCATGTTCGAGGACTTTCCCGTGCGGGGCGAAATCGTGCGCATGGACACGAGCTGGCGTGCGGTGCTCGAGCGGCAGGACTACCCACCGGCGGTCCGGGACCTGCTGGGCGAAGCCATGGCTGCCACGGTGCTGCTGGCCTCGACGCTGAAGTTCGACGGCATGCTCACCCTGCAGATCCAGGGCGAGGGCGACCTGCACCTGCTGGTCGCGCAATGCGGCAGCGACCTCGCCGTGCGCGGGCTCGCCAAGTGGAAGAGCGACGATCCACGCGGCACGCTCGCTGAGCTCACCGGCGGCGGACGGCTCGCCATCACTATTGAAAGGCGCAAGGACCGCGAGCGCTACCAGGGTATCGTGCTGGCGGACACCGATACGCTGGCGGGCTGCCTGGAAACCTATTTCGCACAATCGGAGCAGTTGCCGACCCGCATCTGGCTGGCGGCCGACGACGAGCGCGCGGCCGGCATGCTCTTGCAGCAAATGCCGTCCGAAGCCGAAGAGACGGATCGGGACGGCTGGAACCGCGCCGGCCTGCTGGCCGAAACGCTATCGTCCGACGAGTTGCTCAAGCTCGACGCGCGCGACGTGCTGCGCCGACTCTTTCACGAGGAGAACCTCCGGCTCGCCGACCAGCGTGGGGTGGCGTTCCACTGCAGTTGCACACGGCAGCGGGTGGAATCGGCGATGCGCCTGCTGGGACGCGACGAGCTGGCCGAACTGCTGCGGGCGGACGGCCGCATCGAGGTGCGCTGCGAATTCTGCAACAAGGCCTACGGGCTGGATGCAGTGGACGTGGAACAGATCCTTGCCGATGCCGGGCCACTCCAGCCGCCGGGCTCTGAACGCGTTCACTGACTACGCGGGGACGTGCGGTCCGTCCAGGTCAAGCGCCTGCAGTCGCACCGTGTCCGCCCAGTCGAGTTCATGGTGATCGAAGCCGCGCGCCAGCTTTGGCTTGACGACTTCGAAGTAGGGCGACACGTCGAAATCCCGCGGGGCGTACAAGCTGTGATGGCGGATGTGCAGCCACTCGCGATACTGGGCTGAGTCGGTCGGCAGGTCCTGCAGGTACAGCTCGGGCAGGATGGGATAGCCGATCGACCCGAAGGCCTGTGCGATCAGCGACGAGCAGATGGCGCGGGTCGGGTCGCCGCTGCCGAGCGCGAGGAGCTTGCGGCGCCAGCGTCGCGGCACCGGGGGCGTCGGCATCAGGTAGCGCGCCAGGTCCCAGATGTTCTTGAGATCGTACTGGTGACCGATGCGCGCCACGACGAACGCCACCAGTTCATCGAGCTCTCGCGACGACAGCCCGACCGGCCGGCAGATACGGGTGTGCAGGTCCCAGTACTCCGACAGCGGCAGGGCGCGCACGCCTGTATTGATGTCCGCCTCGACCAGCAACAGGGACTCACCATCCTGTGACCGGCGGCCGAGGGCATCACCCACGCACAGCGCAGCGTGGGACCAGGTGGACTGGGTCAGGTACTTGACTGCAGAAGCGAACAGGCTGGTGCCTTCCACCAGCAGCACGTCCCCCCTTTGCAGCGTGGCGGCCAGGTTTTCCCGGCTGCCGGTCGCAACGCGGCCCCCGTTTTCGCGAGGACGCGAAAGGTAGGCGGCGATACGGCGCCCAAGGGTGTTGAGGAGGCGCATGTCGCGGACGCTAGCGGTACCAGGCCCCCCGGCGCCGCGAACTGGTTCAGGTTTTTACGGTTCCGGCGGGGCCGGCCGCCGGCTCATGGCTGGCGAACAAAGGCCACGAATTCGCCGACGAAGCGTGCTGCCGGCGACTCGCCCGGCCCGCGGATGGCGACCGGCACCGTCAATCGCGCACGACCACGTTCCTTCAGTCCCATGCGGAAAGTCGCCACCGCGGTGGCCTGGGGCAATTCGGCATCGGCAACGAGTTCGCCGCCGACGGGGATGAGAAATCGCATCTGCGCGTCCCGCACCACCACGTGACAGGACCCCGGCGGCCCCGCCGCCATCAGCGTCACCCCCCAGCCGGCCAGCGTGGCGAGCCCCTGCAGGCTGCCGCCGAAGGCGGATCCCATATGGTTGCGGTTCGGCGCCAGCGGTGCCGCGAGTTCCAGCACGTCGTTGTCCAGGCGACGGATTTCCACGCCCATCGCCGCCGCCAGCGGAATGCTGTCGTCCCAGAGCCGGGCCAGTTCCTGTCGCCACGTGGCGAGCTCCGATGCGGTATACATGTTGTCACCTATATAAAGATATGTTTATATTCAGCCTGAGTCATTTTTGCAACTGAGGTCCCTGTGAAGTCCGCGCTCGAAGCCTTCAAGGCCATCGCCGAACCCAGCCGTCTCCGGCTGCTGGCGCTGTGCGCTCGTGGCGAGCTTACCGTCACCGAGGTCACCGAGGTGGTCGGGCAGAGCCAGCCACGGGTGTCCCGGCACCTCAAGGTGCTGTGTGCGGCAGGACTGCTGGATCGTTTTCGCGAGCAGAACTGGGTGTACTACCGCGTGCCGCTGGGCGGGCGCGGGGCGGAGCTGGCGCGTGGTCTGCTGCGGCTGCTGCCGCAGGACGACCCGGTGCTGCGGCTGGACCGCGAGCGGCTGGAGCGCGTGCTGGCGCGCCGGGCCGAACAGGTACGCGGCCGTGCGCTCGGTGACGCGGTGCCGACCCCGGCGGGCGTGGACGCGCGCATCGTCGACCTGATGGCAGGCGAAGCGCTCGGCGACCTGCTCGATATCGGTACCGGCACGGGGCGCATGTTGCGGTTGCTCGGGGTCGGCGCCGACACGGCGGTCGGCATCGACATCTCGCGCGAGATGCTGGTGCTGGCGCGCAGCAACCTGCATGCGGCCGGGCTGGATCATCTCTCCGTGCGCCAGGGCAACATGTACCAGCTGCGCTTCGCCGACGGCAGCTTCGACACCGTGACCATCGACCAGGTCCTGTACCAGGCCGAACAGCCGGCCGAGGTGCTGCGCGAGGCGGCGCGCGTGTTGCGGCCGGGCGGACGCCTGCTGCTGGTGGAATTCCTGACCGGCCAGGCGCCGGTCGCCCTGGCTGCTGCCGGCGCGAACCGGGATGCGCAGCTCACCCCGACGGGGCTCGCCCGTTGGTGCGAGCAGGTCGGGCTGCTGCCCGAGGCCGCCGAGGAACTCACGGCGCGTCCATGGCCATTGATCGTTTCCATCGCCCGCCGCGCCGAGGACCGGCGTGCCGTGGCCGCTTGAACCGGGAGTCCTTGCTTGAACCGCCATCCCATCCGCTTTTCCTTCGAGTTCTTCCCGCCACGGGACGCCGGCATGGAGGCGCGCCTGTGGCAGACCGTGGAGCGGCTTGCGCCGCTCAGGCCCGAGTTCGTCTCGGTGACCTACGGCGCCGACGGCTCGACGCGCGAGCGCACCCACGAGATCGTCACGCGCATCCACGCGGAAACCGGCCTGGTGAGTGCGCCGCACCTGACCTGCGTCGGCGCCAGCCGCGGCGAGGTGCTGGATGTTGCTCGACGGTATCGCGACGCAGGCATCCGGCACATCGTCGCATTGCGCGGCGACCCGCCGAAGGGCAGCGATCGGTACGTGCCGCATCCGGACGGCTTCCCGTACGCGGCGGACCTGGTGGCGGGCCTCAGGACGGTCGGCGATTTCGAGATCTCGGTGGCGGCCTATCCCGAGGTGCACCCCGAGGCAGCCAGCGCCGCGGCGGACCTCGACAACCTGAAGCGCAAGATCGATGCGGGCGCTTCGCGCGCCATCACACAGTTCTTTTTCGATCCGGCCGTGTTCCTGCGATTTCGCGACGCGGCCGCGGCGACCGGGATCGCCGTGCCGATCGTGCCCGGCATCCTGCCGATCACCCGCTTTCCGCAGATCATCAAGTTTGCGACCGCCTGCGGCGCCGGCATTCCCGACTGGCTGCGGGAACGCTTCGCGGGACTGGAAGATGACGCCGACACGCGCGCGATGATCGCGGCCAGCGTCGCCATCGACATGGTCGAGACCCTGCGCCGCCACGGCGTGTCGGACTTCCATTTCTACACCTTGAACCGGGCCGAACTCGTGTACGCCATCTGTCATTGCCTGCTGCACAGCCCGGCGCCTGGAGTGGCGTATGCCTGAGCAGCTGCAGCCGCGTCGCCAGCCCGACCGCAGCCGGCAACTGGCCGAGCTGCTGTCGCGCCGCATCCTGCTGCTCGACGGCGCGACCGGGACCCTGATGCAGGAACGGAAACTGACCGAGGCGGATTTCCGCGGCGAGCGCTTTCCCGCTAGCGCAGACCTGAAGGGCAACTACGACGTGCTCTGCCTGACGCGGCCGGACATCGTAGCCGGCGTGCATCGCGCCTATCTCGAGGCCGGCGCCGACGTCATCGAAACCAACACCTTCAGCGCAACCTCGATCGCACAGGGCGATTACGGCCTGCAGGACTGCGTCGTGGAGATGAATTTCGCCGCGGCGCGCATCGCGCGGGAATGCGCGGATGCGGCAGCGGCCAGGGACGGCAGGCCGCGCTTCGTCGCCGGTGTGCTCGGGCCCACCAACCGCACTGCGTCCATCTCGCCCGACGTCAGCGACCCCGGCAAGCGCAACGTGCGCTTTGACGAGTTGGTCGCGGCATATCGCGAGGCCGCTCTCGCGCTGGCCGACGGCGGGGCGGACATCATCATGGTCGAGACCGTGTTCGACACGCTGAACGCGCGCGCCGCGCTGTACGCGCTGGAGGCCATGTTCGACGAAGAGGGCTTCCGCCTCCCGGTGATGGTCTCCGGCACCATCACCGACGCGTCGGGCCGCACGCTCTCCGGCCAGACCGTCGAGGCGTTCTGGAATTCGGTGCGCCACGCGCGCCCGCTGGTGGTGGGCTTCAACTGTGCACTGGGCGCGGAGCAGCTGCGGCCGCACATCGAGGAGCTCTCGCGACTCGCCGACACTTTCGTGAGCGTGCACCCGAACGCCGGCCTGCCGAATGCCTTCGGCGGCTACGACCAGGACGCGGCGACCATGGCCGCGCTGATCGGCGAGTTCGCCGACAGCGGTTTCGTCAACCTGGTGGGCGGCTGCTGCGGCACCCGGCCCGAGCACATCGCCGCACTGGCCGAGGCGATCCACGGCAAGGCGCCGCGGCTCGTGCCGGAGCGGCCGCGCGCCTGCCGCCTGAGCGGCCTGGAGCCGCTGAACATCGACGCGGACTCGCTGTTCGTCAACGTCGGCGAGCGGACCAACGTCACCGGCTCCGCGAAGTTCCGCAAGCTCATCGAGGCGGGTGATTTCACCGGCGCGCTCGAGGTCGCGCGCCAGCAGGTGGAGAGCGGCGCACAGATCATCGACGTCAACATGGACGAGGGCATGCTCGACTCCGAAGCGGCGATGCAGACTTTCCTCGACCTGCTCGCGACCGAGCCGGACATCGCCCGCGTGCCGATCATGATCGACTCTTCCAAGTGGTCGGTCATCGAGACCGGGCTGAAATGCCTGCAGGGCAAGTCGGTGGTGAACTCGATCAGCCTGAAGGAGGGCGAGGAGGTCTTCCTGCGCCAGGCGCGCGAGATCCGCCGCCACGGCGCGGCCGTGATCGTCATGGCCTTCGACGAGGAGGGCCAGGCCGAGACGCTGGCGCGACGCCTGGAAATCTGCCGCCGCTCCTGGCGGCTGCTGACCGAGGCCGCCGGACTGCCCGCCGAAGACATCATCTTCGACCCGAACATCTTCGCCGTGGCGACCGGCATCGAGACGCACGACCGCTACGCGCTGGACTTCATCGAGGCGACGCGCGTCATCCGCGAGGACATCGGCGCGCTGGTCAGCGGCGGCGTGTCCAACGTGTCCTTTGCCTTTCGCGGCAACGACCGCGTGCGCGAGGCGATGCACTCGGTGTTCCTGTACCATGCCATCCGTGCCGGCATGAGCATGGGCATCGTCAATGCGGGCCAGCTGGCGATCTACGAGGACATCCCGGGACGGCTTCGCGACGCCGTCGAGGACGTGGTCCTGGCCCGTCGTACCGATGCGACCGAACGACTGTTGAACCTGGCGGCGGAATTCCGGGGCGGTCCCGGCGCCAGGCGCGAGTCCGAGGACTCCGGCTGGCGCGAGTGGCCGGTGCTGAAGCGGCTCGAGCACGCGCTGGTGAAGGGCCTGGACGAGCACATCGTGGCGGACACCGAGGCCGCGCGGCTGGAACTCGGCCGGCCGCTGGACGTGATCGAAGGACCGTTGATGGCCGGCATGAACGTGGTCGGCGACCTGTTCGGCGAGGGCAAGATGTTCCTGCCGCAGGTGGTGAAGTCGGCGCGGGTCATGAAGAAAGCTGTGGCCCACCTGGTGCCTTACCTGGAGCAGGAAAAGGAAGCCGACCGCCAGCCGCGGGCGCGCATCGTCATGGCGACCGTAAA
>DAOMOU010000111.1:0-7040 GCA_035444525.1 Gammaproteobacteria bacterium
CCATGAACGGATCGATGGTCGGGTCCTGGCGCTTGGCCTTGCCGGTAGCCTGCGCCGCGGCGGCCGGCAGCAGGAGCAGGAGGGCAACGAGGATCGATGGGATCAGGCGCGTCATGTGCATGGTCGGGGGCGTTCCGGGACATGGAATGGTACGGCGGCGTGCGTCAAGGCTGGTCCGGCCAGGCCGGTATCAACAGGACGCCATGCCGCGGCGGATGTGACCCGTACGCATGGCCGCCGGCTACCGTGCCCTGCGTGCGCACAAAAAGGAAGCGGCGCTTTCGCGCCGCTTCCGGTCCTGCCTTGCAATGCTGTTCGCGATCAGAACTTGTAGTTGTAGCGAACGAACAGCGAACGGCCATACCAGTCGTACTGCGTGGCGAAGGCCGGCACGTTGCCGTAACGGCTGTAGGCCGGGTTGAAGCCACCGGAGATCTCGGCCGGCTTGGCGTCGAACACGTTGCGGATGCCGACCAGCAGCGACCAATCCGGCTGCTCGTAGCGGATCGAAGCGTGGTGGTAGAAGCGCGCCTCGGCGATGTTGTCGCGGATCGAGTTCGGGCGGGCCTGGTAGGTGAAGCGATCCGACTGGTTCAGCGTCTCGGTTTCGCCCACGTAGTCGACCTGCCAGGTGTAGGCAAAGTCACCACGCTTCAACGCACCGCGGAGGTTGCCCACCAGTTCCGGACGGCTGATGTCGCCGTTGCGGTCGTTGGTGGCCAGGCCATCCGAAGCCGATGCGCTGAACACGCGCCGGTAGTCCTCGGTGGTGTAGGTGAACTGACCCTCCACCTCCACCTTGCCGAAGGAGAAGTCATTGTCGTAACGCAGCAGCAGGTCGTAGCCGCGGACCTTCTGCTTGTTGACGTTGACGTAGGAGGCGTAGACCTCTTCGATCTTGTTCGGCGCGATCGGATGGTCGGGGGCGTTGCGCACGAGCATGTCGCAGAACGAGTTCGGGTACACCTGCCCGCTGTAGCAGCCGGCCACGATGGCGCCGGCGCCCAGCGACGCGATCTCGTCGCTCACTTCATAGTCGAAGTAGTCCAGGGCCACGCTGAGCGGGGCGAAGGACGGGGTCCAGACGATGCCGGCGGTGAAGGCCTCCGAGGTTTCCGGGTTCAGGAAGCCAGCGCCACCACCCTGGAAGACCTGGGCCGAACTGGCGTTGCCGACGTAGTTGCCGGGAATGCCGGCGGCGGCGCAGTTGGCCTGGGTCTGCGGCGAGCGGTTGTTGGCCGGATCGGCCCAGCCGATGCAGGGGTCGAGGCCCAACTGCGCGGTGAAGCTCGACAGGTTGCCCAGGTACAGCTCGTACAGGCCGGGGGCGCGGTACGAGGTGCCCTTGGTGGCGCGCACGCGGACCGAAGGGATGATCTGCCAGCTCAGGCCGGTCTTCCAGACATTGTCCGACTCACCGACCGAGTCGTAGTCGAACCAGCGGCCCGACATGTTCCAGACCAACGACTCGAAGCCGGGAACGCCCTTGAGCAGCGGGACTTCGATTTCGGCGAAGATTTCCTTCACCTTGTCGTCGCCCACGGTCGGCTCCGCCGAGCTCAGGCCCCAGCGATCCTGCGCCATTTCGTACGGGCCGGGCGCGTCGTCGATGCTGAAGTCGCGGTATTCCACACCGATCGCGGCGCCCACGGCGCCAGCCGGCAGGTTGAACAGCTCACCGGTGGCCACGGCGTTGAACACGAACTGGTCGTAGACCGTGTTGCCCCAGTCCCAGTCGCCGATCGTGGCGGCCAGTTCGGCCATGCCTTCGCCGCTGAGGTAGCGGGGACTGAAGTAGTCCAGCACCGGTGCGTCGTCGCTCCAGGTGACGTCGCCCGAACGCGAACCGACGATGGTGAAGATGCCGTAGTCGCCGCTGGAGCGGGAGTACGAGGCGTTGCCCTGCCAGGCCCAGGTGTCGGTGAAGCCGAACAGGCCGTCGAGCTTGGTGTTGAGGTAGTAGTAATCGACCTCGATCGACTGCGGCATGATCATCGGCATGATCGGCTGCGCGACGCCCGACGGCACCGGCGTGACGAAGGTCGGGTCATTGGCGTACCGGTAGATCGCCGGGGCGGTGGCGCCACCGGTGACCGGGAAGAACTGGCGCAGGCGATGCGTGTCGGTCTGGCGGCGGTTGAACAGGAACTCGGTGTTCCAGTTGACGTTGCCGAAGCTGAAGTCCGCGTTCGCGTAGACGCTCATGCGCTCCTGGCGATCGATGACCTGCACGTCGTTGTAGAAGTCGAAGTTGAGGACGTCTTCGAAGCCGGCGCCGCTGGGATGGGTCCAGCTGGTGGACACGCGCGGACGGTAGCCCGGGATCATGCCGATGGTGACGCCGTCCGGGGACGGGATGTAGCGCACGCCGGTGAAGGCGTCGATCACCGTGTTGGCGTACAGGTTGGTGCCCGAGCAGCCAGCCAGCGAGGTGCCGGCCAGGATGGAGCGGTCCTCGCGGTCGATGCGGTTGCCGTTGTCGTCCCACACCATGTCTTGGGTGCAGCGGAAGAAGCGGCGGTCGCCGACGCGCAGAGGCTTGTGCACGTAGTACTCGGCGGCCACCATCAGGTTGCCGTTGTCGAAGTTCCAGCCGGTCGCGCCGGAAGCGGTGAAGGATTCGCCGCCACCGTTGAAGGGCACGCGGCCGCTGACGGTGATCTCCGGGCGGTCGATGTTCTTGCGGGTGATGATGTTGACCACGCCGGCCAGCGCGTCGGAGCCGTAGATGGACGAGGAGCCGTCCTTCACGATCTCGATGCGCTGCACGATCGACTGGGGAATGACGTTGAGGTCGAAGGCGAGGACCTGGCCACGGGTACCGGCGGGGCCCGGGCGGGCGCCGTTGAGCAGGACCGCGGTGCGCTGTGCGCCCAGGCCGCGCAGGTTGACCGTCTGCACGCCGGTGCCGCCTTCGACCACGAAGCCGCTGAACTGGTTGTTGATCTGGGTGGAGCCGGCCGCCACGCTGGACTTCTGCAGGAACTCGGCGGTATCCACCATGCCGACCGCGACGCTGGTGTCAGCGGTGATGACCTGGACCGGCGAGACCGAATCGAACTCGACGCGACGCAGCAGCGAACCGGTGACGGTGATCCTTTCGAGCTCGGTCGCCTGGGCCGGCGCCTGCGGCGCGGATTGTTCCTGCTGGTCGGCGTCCTCTTCGGACTGGTCCTGTGCCAGTGCCGCCGTGCCATACAGGCAGGTCGCTACCGCCATGAACAGCGGCAACTTCTTGAAGACAAGGTGGTTTCTCTTCGACTCACGCATAGCTTGCTTCCCCAGTATTTATGTGGTGTCACGTGAATGTTACGGCCACGTTAACGGAGTATAAGCGTGCTTGTTAGCAATTCGCAAACCTTTGGTTGCGATTCAGCAAAGGCGCGGGAAAGAAGGCGTCGTCGAGGGTCGCCGGGGAGGCCTGTGAGGGCGTCTGGACGGGTGTGATCCGGCGGACGACCCGGGTCCCCGGGCGTTGAACTCGCAGGGGCTTCGCCATGCGCGGCCGGACAGCCGCCGTCCGGGCGTAGCGTGTCCGGACAAGGCGGCAGGGCCCGGGAAGGGCGGCAGGCGTCGGGAGGTGACGGCGGACTGGCATCGCCAGCCGGACCCGGTCACGGGACCGCTGCTCGCCGGGCCAGCGTCCAAACGCAACGAGGCCCCGGCATGCCGGGGCCTCGCGTGGGGCGGAAGGGTGGCCTTACAGGCCGCCCGGGCCGCAGTCCTTGCTCAGGAAGTCCCCGATCAGGCCCAGCGTCGTCACGTGGTGCCGGTAGTACCAGGGCATGCTGTGCGGCATGTCCGGGATCAGCTCGTACCTGGCGGCCACCTTGTTCCGCACGCCGTTGTAGAAGTCGCTGGCGTGGAACGAGGGCGTGCGCACGTCGCGGTCGCCGACGTAGAGCAGCACCGGGATGTTGGCCTTGTCGGTGTTGCGCATCGGGTCCATGCCCTTGAGCGTGTTGCCCTGGAGGATGCGCTGCAGCCGGTCGTCGCTCCAGGAGCGGCCGATCTTGGCCAGGTCGGTCACCGGCGCGCCGGAGATCGCGCACTGGTACGGGCTGTCGGGACGCACCACGGCCGCGGCGGCGGCGAAGCCGCCATAGGAGTAGCCGAAGATCGCGAGGCGCTCGGCGTCGGCGATGCCCTGCTTGACCAGCCAGGCCGCACCATCGTCCTTGTCGTCCTGCATCTTCTGGCCCCATTCGGCGTCGCCGGCGAGCCACAGCTTGCGCCCCAGTCCCGCCGATCCGCGGTACTGCGGGCGCAGCACGGCGTAGCCGCGGGAGGTGAGGAAGGGCACCCAGCCGCTACCGTCCCATCCACCGAAGTCACGCGCCCAGGGGCCGCCGTGGGGATGGATGATGGTGGGCAGGGCGGCATCGCCCTGCTTCCAGCCGGCCGGCAGGTCGAGGATGGCGGGGATCTTCAGCCCGTCGCGGGCTTCGTAGGTGACCCAGCGCTGCTCGCCGATGCTCGACGGCTTGATCCAGGGGCGTTCGCTGCCCAGCGTCTTGATCTGCTTGCGGTCCAGCAGCACGTGGTAGGCCGGCGGTTCCTGGGCGCTTTCGGTGCTGAACAGCACGCGCGAGAGGTCGTTGTTGTAGCCCGTGATGTAGATCGACTGGCCGGGATAGGCCTTCTTCAGGGCCGACTGGATCGACTGCATGTCTGGGTCGACGTAGACCACTTCCGGCACCGGGCCGCTGACGGTGAAGCCGAGGATGCGGTTGAAGTTGCTCGGCTGCGCGCCAAGGATCAGCTGGCTGATGGAGAACTGCGGGTGCGCGAGCAGCGGCTCGTCCTCGAACTTGCGCGCCGCCGGGTCGTAGATCCAGGCCTGGACCTGGTCGGAGAACAGGTCGGTGAGGACGTAGAAGTTGCCCGTCTTCTCGTCGATCCCGACGATGTTGACGGTATAGCGCTCGCTGAGCCTGCGGGTCAGGTTGTCGTGGGTCTCGAACTCGCCGCTCTTCGGGTTCCGGATCAGGACGCGCTGCTCGAACTCGTCAGCCGCGATCGGTTCGATCTGGGTGCGGGTCAGCAGTTCGCCGTTGCGCGGATTGAACAGCCCCGGCTCGGTGCGCCCGCCGGCCCTGAGCAGCAGTTCGGTTTCGTTGGTCCGGAGGTTGTACAGGTAGTAGTTGCCGCTCAGGTTCACCGCGTTCATCTGGCGGATGATCACCTTGTCCGGGTCGAGCGGCAGGGTGCTGACGAGGCTGGCGGTGCCGGCGATCTCCAGGCAGCGCTGCATTTCCTGGCTGACGCCGATCTTGCGCGTGTTGTCGGCGAAGGCTTCGCCGAACTTCTCCTGCTTGGCGTCGGTCAGGTAGGCCTTGGTCACGAAGGTCTTGGTGGAGCCGGAGACCCGGCCTTCGCCGCAGCCGCCCAGCTGCCCGGTCCATTCCTGGCGGCCGATGACCAGCACGCGATCTGCCTTCATCGCGTTGGCCTGGACGAACTTCATGCGGTCGCCCGAGGGCTTGATGATCGAGCCGGCGTCGAGATTGTCCAGGTCCCAGGTCGCCAGCCCGGTTTCCCTGTTGTTCGACCCCGGCAGCGCGACGATCGCAACCAGGTTCTTGCCGTCCGTACTCATGGAGACGAACCGGATGTCCGGCTCGCGTGCGAACGACTCGATCGGAATGGGCTCCGCGGCCACCGAGCCGCCGGCTGCCAGGCACAGCGAGAGAGTCGCCAACTGCACGAACTTCGATTTCATCATCACGCCCCAGGTCTTCGATGTGGACAGGTCCGGCTGTCCCGCTGCAGCCCCATGTTGATTGCGCAGCGGACTCTTGCCTCCAGCCGTGAATAGTAGCGGCTGCAACGACTGAACGGACAGTGGTGTCGTGGAGGCGGCGGTCCCGTGCGCCTGGAGCGTGGAGTCGCGGGCATGCCGGAGTTTCGCTGCGGGGGGCAGGCGTGGTCACGGTACACTGCGGACCTTGGCATCTCAGGGCACAGCGCAAGCCTCCATGGCGATCCACTCCCACGCAGTCCAGCCCCGGCTTTCGCCGCTTCCGAACATCCGCAACATCCTGGCCGTGGGCTCGGGCAAGGGCGGGGTCGGCAAATCCACGACGTCGGTCAACCTCGCGCTGGCCCTGGCTGCAGACGGCGCCCGGGTCGGGGTGCTCGATGCGGACGTGTACGGGCCCAGCATCCCGATGATGCTGGGGCTGACGGGCAAGCCAGAGAGTCCGGACGGGAAGTCGATGCTGCCGCTGCGGGCGCACGGGATCGAGGCGATGTCGATCGGGCTGCTGGTGGACCCGGATACGCCGATGATCTGGCGCGGGCCGATGGCGACCACGGCGCTGACGCAATTGCTCAACGACACCCGCTGGGGTGGCGAGGAGGGGCTGGACTACCTGGTCGTCGACCTGCCGCCGGGCACCGGCGACATCCAGCTGACCCTGGCGCAGAAGATCCCGGTCGCCGGCGCGGTGGTGGTGACCACGCCGCAGGACGTGGCCACGCTCGACGCGCGCAAGGCGCTGCGGATGTTCGCCAAGGTCGAGGTGGCGGTGCTGGGCCTGGTCGAGAACATGGCCCAGCACGTGTGCTCGAACTGCGGCCACGTCGAGCACCTGTTCGGGCAGGGTGGCGGCGAGCGCATGGCGGCGCAGTACGGCGTGCCGCTGCTGGGCTCGCTGCCGCTGGAGATCGGGATCCGCGAGCAGGGCGATGCCGGCGTGCCGATCGTGCTCGCGGCGCCGGATTCGGCGGCAGCGGAGGCCTATCGCCAGACCGCGCGCCGGTTGATCGAGGAACTGGAGAAGCGGCCGCGCGCGCCGCGTGGGATCTCGGCGTCGCTGCTGTAGGGCGGGTCTTGACCCGCCGCTTCATGGCCCACCGTTGCGCCGCGCGTTGATGATTCCGGCGGGTCGAGACCCGCCCTACGAGGTTCTGCTGTAGGAGCGGGCCATGCCCGCGACCGCGGTCCATGTGCCGTGGTGATTCACGATCGATGCGCGTGGCGGCGCGTTCGGCCGCGTGGGTCGCGGGCGTGGCCCGCTCCTACCTACAATGTGCGG
>DAOMOU010000112.1:0-7020 GCA_035444525.1 Gammaproteobacteria bacterium
GGTCGTCGCCCTCGTTGGCGGTGACGTAGTAGGTCTTGCCGTTGAACTGGTAGGCCGCGATCGCGTCCGGCTGGTACATGCCGTAAACCGGCCAGTTGCGGATCCGGATCTGCGGATCGCCCTGCGGGTCACGGTCACTGGGATCCAGCTCGTTGCCAAGGATCATGTGGTCCTTGACGCCCAGCGGCATGATCTCGGTGATCTCCGGCGCCGAGATGTCCGCCAGGTCAAGCACCGCCAGCGCGTTGGCCTCCTGTAGCACGACGCGCGCCGACAGGCCGTCGGGAGCCACCGCGATGTACTCGGGCTCAAGGTCCTGGGCAACCGTGGCGCCGGGACCGTAGATGCGCACGCCGGCCGCGCGCAGGGCGTCAATGCTGGCGTTGAACGCGGCGAAGCCCGCGGTCGCGACGGTCGGGGCGTCGAAGCCACCGCTGACGTCGATCACGCTGACCGAGCCCTCCGGGTCGATGGTGTAGCCTTCGTTCGGCTCGCCCTCGTTGGCTACCAGTACGGCATTGCCGTCCGGCGTGAAGGTCAGCATGTCAGGCAGCGCGCCGACCTCGACTTCGCTGATCTTGGCGAGCGTGCTCGTGTCGTAGAACACGACCTTGCCGGGGTCTGTCTTGACGTTCGCCTCGATGGCCACGGCGGCCACGCCGCCATGCACGGCGACGCTGTTCGCGCCGCCGCCCTCCGAGCTGGCGTCGATGGTGTCGAGCAGCACCGGATTGGCAGGGTCCGCGAGGTTCAGCACGTCGA
The DNA here is from genome assembly GCA_035444525.1 of Gammaproteobacteria bacterium. Lineage (GTDB taxonomy): Bacteria > Pseudomonadota > Gammaproteobacteria > Steroidobacterales > XN24 > XN24. The sequence continues at coordinate 763 of DAOMOU010000112.1, forward strand.
TCGTGACTGCCGCCGCATTGACGACGAACAGGCGCTGCGTCGCGGGGTCGAAAGCGACGATTTCGGCGGCGCTCGCGTCGAAGATGCCTGACGAGTAACGGCCGATGAGGTTCAGGTCGAGCAGGGCCTCGCCGGTGCCCGCAGGCCCGCTTGGCCCGGCCGGTCCGGTCGCGCCCGCCGGTCCCGCTGCGCCGTCATCGCCGTCACAACCCGCGAGTCCGGCGCCGAGGGCCGCCACCGCGGCAATGGTCAGAAATCTCGTCAATCTCATCATCAGGCTCCTGCATCATCGTGGCAAAGCCCGGATGATGCGGAGCCCAGGTGACGGCTTGATTACGAGATCCTTCCGGACCGTTCGCGGTAGCGTGCGAGCTCGGCCAGGGTGAGCCGGACGCCCCAGTAGAGTGCAAACAGCGCCAGGATGCCGAACACGGCGGCGCGCAAATGCGCGGACTGGCCCACGGCGACGAAGGTGCCGTACAGCATCACGCAGCCGAAGCCGAGGGCGAGGACGCAGAGCCCGAGACCCTCCAGCAATTCCCAGGTAACGACTTTCATGCGGGCCATGGTGCCCTAACGTGGTCATGCCGCGCAGCCGTGAATTCCGAAGTGGGCAAGTCCCCGGGCGTTTTAGTTGCTTGACATCGGGGCCGACCTGTATTTAGATATTCATCGAATTATCTAAATGACTGGGTGGCGGGGTGACGGACTCGTTGTTCAAGGCGCTGGCGGACCCAACGCGGCGCGAGGTGCTGAAACGCTTGCAGCGCGGCCCGGCGACCGCCGGGGAGCTGGCTGAAGAGTTTCCGCAGGCGAAGGCGACCCTGTCGCATCACTTCAACGTGCTGAAGGCCGCCGGCCTGGTGCGGGCGGAGCGAATGGGCCAGCACGTGGTTTATTCCCTGAACACCTCGGTGTTCGAGGAGCTGGCGCGAATGATGGCCGAGCTGTTCAAACCGGAGAGGAAGGCAAAATGAGTGCGCGACTGACGCAATGGATTTCCCTCGGGCTCGTGCTGGCCGCGCTGGCGGTCTCTGCGGCCCTCTATGGCGACCTGCCGTCGCAGGTGGCCACGCACTTCAATGCCGCCGGGGAGCCGGATGGGTGGTCGGACCGTCCAACGGCCGCGCTGATGATGCCGGCGATCATGGCCGGCCTGTGGCTGATGTTGTGGGTGCTGCCGAAAATCTCGCCGCAGGGGTGGCGCGTCGAGCCCTTCGCGGACGTCTGGTACCGCTGCCAGCTCGCCATCATCGCCTTCATGCTGCTGATGCACGTCGGCGTGCTCGGCCATGCTGTCGGCTGGTGGGGCGCGGACCTGGGGCGCATGGTGATGATCGGGGTGGGCCTCCTGTTCGCCACCCTCGGCAACTACCTCGGCAAGACCACGCGGAATTTCTTTCTCGGGATAAGAACGCCCTGGACGCTGGCATCGGACGAAGTGTGGCGACGCACTCACCGCCTCGGCGGCTGGCTGATGGTCGGAGCGGGTGTGGCGCTGATGGTGATGGGATTCACCGGCGTGCACGAGCTGGCGATCGCCGTGGTGATCGGCGTCGCCGTGCTGGTGCCGGCGATCTACTCTTTCTTCGCCTATCGCTCCATCGAAGGCTTCAAGCCGCCACCGGACCATTAGAACTCCGCCGCCAGTCGCAGCCACAGGGTCCGTCCTGGCTCGAAGATTCTGCGGCTGCTTGCGCCGAGATCGGCGCTGCCCCGCTGGATGTGCTCCGCATAGGCACGATCCAGGATGTTGTCGACGCCGGCGGTGGCCGTCAGTCCCTGGCCGAAGCGATAGCCGCCATAGCCGGACAATACCGCAAAGCCCGGCGATTCCCCGGAGTCCAGGCTGTAGATCGTGCCGTATCCCGCATGGATGCGGTCCTGGCGCGCCACTGCCCTGAACAGCAGTCCGCCGAAGTAGCGCTCCTTCTCGTAGTCCAGGCTCAGCGTGCCCTGCAGCGGCGGCGTCTGGGCGAGCGGGACGCCGTCGGTGTCGTTCTCGCTGCGCACCCAGGCCGCGGTGACGGTGGTGCTGAAGCCGGGTCGCAGGCGATAGTTGAGGTCGGCCTCGAGGCCGCTGGTCTTGGCGTCCACGTTACGTGCTTCGACCGCCTCGAGCCCGGGCGCCACGATCAGGATGTAATCGTCGATCCGGCCGGCGAATACGGCCAGGTTCGCCGTGACCTTGTCGCTGCGCAGGCTGACGCCGAGGTCGAGTTGGGTGAGGGTCTCGTTGTCGAGCCCGAAGACGCGCCGCATCTCCCAGAAATCGGGGGCACGCTCGGCGCGGCCCAGGCCGGCGTACAGCGTGACCGGCCGACCGGAGAGATCGCGGCTCAGGCGCATGAACGCGCTCTGCTGGTCGCTCGTGCGGCTGGTGTTGGGCGCGGCGCCGCCGAAATTGATGCCGTCCAGCGCGGTCGACTTCCGTCGGTCGGCCCGCACGCCGGCGTTGAAGCGTGAATGCTCGCCCAGCGCGCGTTCCAGCTCGACGAACAGGCCGGAGTCGGTGAACTCGGCGTTGTCCTCGCGCGGCACATTGCGATAGTTGAATGCGGCCGGCCCCATGAGCTGGTTCGACCCGTGCTCGTTCTCGGCCCAGTCGACGCCGGCGACGATTTCGAGCGCCGGGCTGACCTGGAACTCGCCGGCCAGCCGCCCGCCCACCGTGCGGCGGTCCGGGTAGCTCACCATCGGCTGCATCGGCGGCACGCGCAGCGTGTAGTTGTCCATCACGTGATCGACGTAGTTGTAGTAGAGCAATGCCTCGAGGCGGGTGAACCACGGCGCGAGATCCCTGCGGTCGAAGCTCAGCGTATAGCCGGTGCGGTCGAACACAACGCCGTCCATGCCGCGGTCGTCGTAGGCCGCTTCGCCGTCGCTGCGTTCGGCGGCGAACTCGATCCGTGTCAGCTCATCCGGCGTCCAGCCGAGCATGCCGGTGGTGCTCCAGCGGTGGTACTGCGAGTGCACGGTGCGCCCCGCGCCGTCCTCGTAGTCGTCCTGGGTGGAGAGCGTGCCGATCATGCGCACGTAGCCGAGCCGGTCTCCGGCCGTCACGTCGCCGACGAAGTCCCGCCGGTCATGGCTCCCGGCGATCAGGCTGCCGAAGCCCGTGACGGTGCGTTCAGTGAAACGCGTCGGTTCGCGATCGAAGCGCACGATGCCCGCGATCGTCGCGCCGTAGCGCACTGATTGCGGTCCCTTGAGGACCTCGATCCGGTCGTAGGACTCCGGGAACACGTAGGCCGTCGGCGGGTCCATGCGCCCGCCGCAGCCACCGAGCACATGCGTGTCGTCGAGCAGTATGTTCAGCCGCGAGCCACCCAGGCCGCGCAGCTCCGGGTCGCCGCTGGTGCCGCCCTTGCGGCTGACGGTGAAGCCCGGGATGGACTTGAGGTAGGCGCCGCCGTCGTGGGCGGGCAGCGGCAGGCGCGGTTGGCGCGGGTCGGTGACGATGGTGTAGGGATCCCGCATGGGGACGGCGGTGACGACGACCGGCTCGAGTTGCGCGTAGTCTGCCGCAGCCGTGGCCTCGGGCGGCTGTGACTCGGTGGCGGCCAGGGCAGGGTCGGCCGCTTCAGTTGCGGCCCACGTGGTGGTGTGCAGGGCGGCCAGCAGCAGGCCCCCCATCAAAGGGATCTTCATGGCGTAGGTACCTCAGGCAGTGCATATCGGCGACCGGCACATGTGTCCGGTCGCGGCGCGCAGGCGGCCGAGCCGGTGTCGGCCGGGCGGGCGGGCCACGGGGTGTCAGCTGAGGACCGGGATGGGCGGTGCCCGTGCGGGCGGGACGATCAGGCTCGGGCGGGAGATGGGCGGGAGTGCGATCTCCGGCACGGCCGCGGGCGCCTTGTCGAGTGCACCGGTGGGCGAAGTGAACGACGATGCGGCCAGCGGGGAGAGCAGCAGCGACCACGGACAGGTCGCTGTCGCGCCGTCGTCCTGATCCTCATCCTGGAGCAGCTCCCCGGTGGCGGGGTCGGCCAGGACCGTGCGCGGTCCGTGCAGGGTGCACAGCTCGACCAGTTCGCCCTTCGCCGGCATGAAGCCGTCCGGCACCAGGGCGCGCAGGAAGAGCGCCAGGAGCAGGATCGAATTCAGCAGGGGTTGGCGTAGCCAGGGCTTCACGCGTACATACCGCCGCAAAAGATGCCTCGAATATGCATTAATACCCAGCGCCTGTCCACCCCCTGGTCGGACCCGCGCAGGTAAATAATTCTAGGCGGAAAATCCCTGAAAGTGGCTCTGCACAGCGCCTTAGAGCACCGATTTCGCGGCGAAATCGCAGTGCTAAGCGTCCTGGCTGGCGACCCCGAATTCGTTAGAACGTCGATCTGGGGGCCGAAACGCGCAGCTAACGTCCTAAGCAGCCGGGAAATCAGGCGAAAAGTCTTCTAAATCATGTGGTTTTGAGGGTCCGACCCGCGGTGTCGCGCAAAATTTCGCGCGCAGCGTTGCGGCCGGGCAGGCCCGTCACGCCGCCGCCCGGGTGGGTGCCGGAGCCGCACAGGTAGAGGCCGGGCAACGCTCCACGATAGTCGGCCTGGCCGAGCAGGGGCCGTGCGCTGAACAACTGGTCCAGGCCCAGGGCGCCATGGAAGATGTCGCCACCGAGCAGGCCGAACTCGCGCTCCAGGTCGAGCGGCGAGAGAATGCGCCGGCCGAGAACGCTGGCGGAAAAGTTGGGTGCATGCCTGTTCACCGTCTCAATGGCGAGATCGGCAAAAGTCTCGCGGTGCGCATCCCAGCCCCCGTCGGGCTCCGGATTCACGTGCTGGCAGAACAGGCTGGCGACATGCATGCCCGGCGGCGCGAGCGACTCGTCCAGGGCCGACGAGATCACCAGCTCGACCACCGGCTCGCGCGCCCAGCCCGGGTTGTGTTCCCGCGACCGCGCATCGAACCAGGCGCGCTCGAAATAGCCGAGTGAATCACCGACCAGGATCCCGCTGGCATGATGCGGCTGCAGCTGCGTGCCCGGCGCGCACCGGAAATCCGGCAGCTCAGCCAGCGCGACGTTCATCCGGAACGTGCCGGAGGCGCAGCGATAGCGGCCGAATCGCGCCAGCAGCTCCGGGTCCAGCTCCGCCGGATCGAACAGCCGCGTATACAGCAGCTTAGGGTTGACCCCTGCGATCACCCGCCGCGCCCGGATCTCGCGGCCGTCGGCCAGGGCTACGCCGACCGCGCGTCCGCCGCGCACCAGGACACGCTCGACGGCGGCGTCCGTGCTGATCTCCACGCCGCGCGCCCGCGCCTCGGTCGCGATCGCCTCGCTGATGGCGCCCATGCCGCCGACGGCGTGTCCCCACGCGCCCGGTTTGCCGTTGACCTCGCCAAACACGTGGTGCAGCAGCACATACGCCGAGCCCGGCGCATAGGGGCTGGCGAAGTTGCCGACGATCGAGTCCCAGCCCAGCACGGCCTTGAGCGGATCGCACTCGAACCAGTCGTCCAGCAGTTCGCCGGCGCTGCGCGTGAACAGCTCCAGCAGGTCGCGGCGGCCGGACATGTCGAGCCCCTTGAGCCGCCGGGCCACCGCCCACGAAGCCAGCCAGTCGGCCAGCACGAAGCGATCGGTCACGTTCGGCGGCGTCTGCTCGGCCAGCGCCCGCAGCACCACGACCACACGCTCCAGCATGGCGAACCATTCCGGCAGCCGCTCCGCGTCCCGCCTGGAGAAGCGGCCCACCTCGGCCTGCGTCGACGCACCGCCGAAGCGAAACGCGCTCCCGTCGCGAAGCGGCAGGAAGTTCGCCAGCGGCCGTGCGACGATCCGCAGGCCATGCTCCGCGAGCCGCAGCTCCGCGATGATGCGCGGGTTGAGCAGGCTCACCGTGTAGCTGCAGCTGGAGTTGCGGAAGCCCGGGTGGAACTCCTCGGTGACCGCGGCGCCGCCGACCGTCGGGCGACGCTCCAGCACCCGGACCTTCAGGCCGGCGCCGGCCAGGTAGGCCGCGCACACGAGGCCGTTGTGGCCACCGCCGATGACGAGCGCGTCGAGGTCTTGCGGCTTTGCCATGCGTTGCACGCGCCTTGCCCGAGGATGCACGCACTCTAGCGGCCCGCAGGCGGAACACCAACCTCCCACCTGCGTCCAATCCGGCAGGGCGCCGGGAGAGGGCGTATCCGCCAGGCTTCTAGCCTAGAATAGGCGCATGATCGCCCGACAGGGCAGCGTGCCGGGCGGAGACCGGATCCGGAGGTTGAATTCCATGAAAAAAGGCTTCGTGATTGGCTTGCTGGCCGTCG
>DAOMOU010000113.1:0-6939 GCA_035444525.1 Gammaproteobacteria bacterium
GGCCGCTGACGTCAATCACCGCCAGGTGGAGGACGGTGTCGAGATCACCATCCGCGACGTCAATATGTTCGTGGATGCCGAGCGCTACGTACCGCTGTCGCTGCGGATGGACGGAACGATGCGAGAGGGCGGCGAGACACGCGAGATCACCATCGAGCGGCATGACCAGGAATACCGCCAGGTGCCCGGTTGCGGCCGGATGTACCGGCCGTTCACGACGGTGACTCGCATTGCCGGCGTGATGAACGCCGAGCAGGAGGCGCAGATGCGTGAGGCGCAGCTGCAGATGGCCGAGATGGACAAGCAGCTGGCGCAGATGCCCCCCGGGCAGCGCGACATGATCATGAAACAGATGGGCCCGCAGATGGAGATGATGCGCAACATGGCGGCCGGCGGCGGCATCGAAGTCGTGTCGAACGTGCGGGACATGCGCTGTAACGTGCCGGTGCCCAACCCGATGACGCTGGCGCGCAGTCCCTTCGGGGGAGGGACGCCGGGCATGCCCGCGTCCATGGGTGCGGCCATGCCGGTCCAGCCGTCTGCCGGCGCGACGCACGCGCCGGCCAGCGCGGAAGCGGCCCGCCAGGCCTGCCTGCAGGAGAAGGTCGCCGCCGCCCAGGCGGCGCAGAAGAAGAAAAGAGGCTTCGGCAAGCTGTTGAACGCGGCAGCCCGTACGGCGTCCAGATTCGGTAACCAGGATGTGGGGCAGATCGCCAGCGACGTGCATGCAGCCGGCGCGACGGCGGACGACCTGGCCGGTGCCGCGCGTGACCTCGGGCTGACGGAAGACGAAATCGCGGAGTGTGACAACCCGTAGCGGATCGGTTGCGCCCGGCGTGACGCCGGGATGCAACCGGGTGGCTGTTGCTTGCAGTGCGGCCGGCGTCCAGCGAAGCACGCCGCCGGCGCCGAAGGGCAGTGGGCATGACCGAGCGCTATTACCTCGCCTATGGGTCCAACCTGCATCCTTTGCGGCTGGCGCAGCGGGTCCCGAGCGCGCGCCTGGTCGGCACGACCCCGTTGCCAGGCTATCGCCTGGCCTTTCACAAGCGCGGCATGGACGGTTCGGCCAAGTGCGACCTGGAGTTGACGGACGATTCGGGATCGCTGGCCTATGGGGCGGTGTATTCGCTTGCGACCCCGGACATCGCCCGGCTGGACCGGCTCGAGGACCTCGGGACAGGCTACTTCAAGGAGCAAGTGACGCTGCGCGTGGACGGCGTGGCGCTCTCTGCATTCGTCTATTTTGCCAGCCACACGCACGTCGCCCCGGATTTGCTGCCGTTCGACTGGTACCTGGGCTTCGTGCTCGCCGGCGCCCGGCGACACGGCTTTCCGGCGGAATATGTTGCACAGGTTGCCGCAGTGCCACACCAGACGGACCCGAACGAGGGGCGGCGCCGCGGCATGCTGGAGCTGCTGGAGCGCCTAGATGGCTGAAGGTTCGCCCGATTTCGATCGCACCCGGAACACCAGTTGCACATCGTCGAGCCGCACATCGTCCGGCAACTCAGGCAGCCCGGTGATCCAGGCCTGTTCGGGCGAGAGATCGGTGAGTTCCCCGGTATCGACGTTGTAGACATGGGCATGTGGCGCGATGACCGGGTCGTAGAAGACCACGCCGCCGCCGACGTCGATGGCGCGCAACAGGTCCCATTCCACGAACTCACGCAGGGTCAGCCTTACTCTCGCCAGGGAAAGTTTCCGGCCCAGCAGGGCGAGTTCGGACGCCACCGAATCGGCGGTGACGTGGCGCTTGTGGGGCAGGAGCATGGCCGCGATCGCAGTGCGCGCCGGTGTCGGCGTGAGGCCGTGCTCGAGCAGCACCTGCCGGGCATCGGGCGGATTCATGCGCGGTTCGGGCAGGGCGTGCTCGAGCGCGTGGGCCGCCAGGAAGAGCCGCCATGCCTGCTGCTTGGGACAGGGGTGTTCGCCGTCGCTGAGGCCCAGGTGACGGCACAGCCGGCAGGCCAGGTCCCCGCTCCAGCCGCGGCACAAGCCCGAATCGTGCACCAGGCGGACCCGCGTGTCTCGGCCATCGTTGTGCACTTTCAGTTGCCATGTGTTCATAGGCTCGCTCCCAGGACCTTCGATTGCGACTTGAGTGTAAATAGGAATCATTCGCATTTCAACAGGACGCCACCATGTTCATGATCCGCTTGCTGGTGTTCTCCATCCTGTTGCCTGCAGTCGCCACCGGTTGTGCGGCCCGGTACCAGCCACCCGCGCCGGGAGACCGGCACGCCCTGCTGGCGCTGCCGTCACAAGAGGCGCAGCTCGATCGAGGGATGTTTCTCGAGCCCGTGGCCTTGAACGGGCTGACCAGGCCGCGCAACTGGCTGGTGGAGAGCTTCCGCATGCCGCCGGGCCAGTTCCGGCTGTTGGCGCGGGCCGCGCAGGACGCCGTGCAGGGAAGCTGCCTGCTGCAGTTCGACGCCGTGGCTGGAGAAACCTACCTGCTCGATGCGGAGCGGGTCGACGGCATGTTCACCCTGAGCGTGTCTCACGGCGGCGAAGTCGTGGCGGAATGCAGCGCGCCGGCCACGGTGCTGCCGACGCCGGCGAGGATTCCCGGCGCGCCAGCGCGTTGACCGGCCCGCATCAGCCGCCAGGTCGCGGTTAAGATGCCTGCATGGCATTGCGTCGCAAGCTGTATGCCGGCCGGGATTTCCGCCGTGCCCTGTCGATCGAGGAACTGCGCGGCATCGCGCGGCGCCGGCTGCCGCATTTTGCCTTCGAGTACATCGAGTCCGGCGCCGAGGACGAGTCGACGCTGCGCTGGAATCGCGCGATTTTCGAGCAGCTGCGATTCCTGCCCCGCACGCTCGTCGACACGACGGCGCGCAACCAGCGGACGAAGCTGCTGGGTCGTGACAGCCACGCGCCGCTGGTGATCGCGCCCACCGCGATGAACGGCATGCTGCATCGGCGCGGCGACACGGCCCTGGCACGCGCCGCGGCCGCGGCCGGGATTCCCTCGTGCCTCAGCACCTTCTCCAACGTGCGGCTGGAAGCACTGGCGGCCGAGGTGCAGGGCCGCCTGTGGATGCAGCTCTACCTGCTCGGGGATCGCGCCATCGCCCGCGACATCGTCGGTCGGGCCGAGCAGGCCGGATACGAAGCACTGGTGCTGACCACCGACGCCAACGTGTTCGGCTTCCGGGAGTGGGACCGGCGCAATTACCGCGCGCCCGGCCGGCTGACGCTGCGCAACCTGTTCGATGCGGCACGCCGGCCGCGCTGGGCGCTGGACGTGATGGTGCCGGACGGCTTCCCGTGTTTCGAGAATGTTCGCGAATTCCTGCCGCCCGAGGCGCAGTCCGCGCGTGCCGGTGTAGCGCACCTGCCGCGCCTGCTGGTTCCGGACGTGAGCTGGGCGGACGTCGAGGGGCTGCGGCGGGCCTGGCCGCGCAAGCTGCTGGTCAAGGGAATCCTGACCGTGGAGGATGCGAGGCGCGCAGTGGACGCCGGCTGTGACGGCATCGTGCTGAGCAACCACGGCGGGCGCCAGCTCGACGGCTGCATCTCGCCGCTGGAGACGCTGCCGGAGGTTGTCGCGGCGGTCGGTGAGCACGCGGCGGTGCTGGTGGACAGCGGTTTCCGCCGCGGCACGGACATCGTCAAGGCGCTGGCCCTTGGCGCAGACGCCGTGATGGTCGGCGCGGCGACGCTCTATGGACTCGCGGCGGGCGGCGAGGAGGGCGCACGGCACGCCATCGGTTTGCTGACCGGCGAGATCGACCGGGTGCTCGGCCAGCTCGGCTGCAACTCGGTGCAGGAACTCGGTCCACAGCTGTTGACGGGCGGGCGCGATCGGCCGGCCGGCTAGCGAATCAACACCGGCTTGCCGACGCCTGGCCTTGCTCTCGACAGTCCGCGGGCGGCCTACCATACTGCCCGCAGCGTCACGCGGGAACAGGTCGCCACGGCGCCGTGGCGCTCCGAGGTGAGAACATGGCCTGGTCGGTGGGTGAGGTCGGGCAACTGCTGAAGCTGGTGGAGGACGGAGCGCTGTCCCCGGCCGAGCTGGCGCGGGCCGAGCAGGTCGGTGCACTGGTCCCGTCGCCTGCCGCCTGGCGGCGGGCGGCCGACCGGCTGCTGGCCTTCGGCGGCATGCTGTTGCTCGCCGCGGCAGTGGTGTTCTTTTTTGCCTACAACTGGGCGGACCTTCATCGCTTCTGGAAGCTCGGGATGGCCGCGCTGGCGCTGACGGCCTGTACGGGCGCCGCGCTGTTCGCGGCACCGGCGGGCAGCACGTACCGGGCGACGCTGATGGGGGCTTGCATCTGCACCGGCGTGCTGCTGGCGCTGGTCGGACAGATCTACCAGACCGGTGCCGACGTGTGGGAACTGTTCGCGGCCTGGGCCTTGCTGATGCTGCCCTTCGTGCTGCTGGCGCGATCTTCGGCGAGCTGGGCGCTGTGGCTGGCGGTGGCCAATCTGGCGCTCGGCAGGGCCTTGTCGCAGTCGGCCTGGTCGGGCTGGCTCGGCGCCCATTTCGCCAGGGACTCGATGCTGCTGGTCGCTGCCGCCAACCTGGCGGTGCTGGTGCTGTTCGAGGCACGGGGCGAGCGCCTGCTGGCGGTGCCGCGCCGGCACCTGCAGCGGCTGGCCGCGCTCGGAATGCTGATGCCACTGGCGATCGGCGGCATGATGGGCTGGTGGGAAGACGAGTTCGTCCCGGTAACCGGCGCCTTCCTGCTCGTCGCGGGCGGCGCCGCGTGGTTCTACCTCAAGTGGCGGCGCGACCTGGTCATCCTGGCGCTGGCGTTGTTCGGCGCCATTCCGGTGTTCACCAGCGCGCTGGTGCGCGCGCTGCCGAAAGAGAGTGACTTCTTTGCCTTGAACCTCGTCGCCCTGTTCGTGATCGGCAGTTCGGCCCTGGCCGGCAAGTGGCTGGTCGGCCTCAGTCGCGAGGGTCGCGGGGAATGACGGTCGGGTCGCCAACCGGTCTCCTGGACCGGCTGGTCGAGGTCGGCGTTCTGGAAGCGGAGCGCGCCGCGGAGCTGGCGGCGGCCCCGTCGACGCCCTGGTGGCTCGCCGCCCTGCAGGGATTCGCCGCGTGGGTGGCGTCGTTCCTGATCATGTCTTCCTTCTTCGCGCCGCTGATGTTCCTCGGTGAGGGGCCGGTGGGTCGCGGCATCGCCGGCGCGGCCCTGCTGGCTGCGGCAGTGTGGCTGTTTCGCCGCGGCCATGCGTTCACGGCACAGATGGCGCTGGCTTTTTCGCTCGCCGGCCAGGCCCTGGTGGTCGGCGCGTTCGCCGGCGATTTCGATGCCTCGGTGAACTTCAGGATGCTGTCGCTGGTCGGCCTGCTGGTCGCCGCAGGCATGTTCGTCGCGCCGGCCACGCAGCTGCACCGTGTCGTGTGCGCGCTGCTGATGACCGGCCACCTGGGATACTTGATCGGCCCGGGCAATCCGCTCGCGCTGTATGCCGTCGCGCTCGCGGCAGCGGCCGTCGCTGCCTGGCTGGTGCGCAGGCGCTGGCCCGCCCGGCGTGCACAGACGATCAGGGCGCTGGTCCATGCCGTCACCCTGGGCGCGCTGGTGGTCGCCGTGATCGTAGGCACACAGGCCGCTCGCAACCTGGGTATCAGCCCTGGCGCCACGCCGGTCCTCAACCCCGTGATCTATCCGGCCGGCATCGGCCTGCTGCTGCTGGGTGCGGTGACCTGGCTCGGGCGGAATGAATCCTCTGCATTCCGGCTGGGGTCGCTCGGCGGTGCGCTGCTGTTCGTGGTGGCGGCGTGGCGGGCACCCGGGCTGATGGCCTCGGCGGCCGTGCTGCTGGCCGTCTTTCATGCGGGTCACCGGGCGTGGGCCGCACTGGCGCTGCTCGCCGCCATGATTTATCTCGGCGAGTTCTATTACAGCCTGCATGCCACACTGCTGGCGAAGTCCGGCGCGCTGGCGGCGACCGGCCTGGTGCTGCTGGGCCTGCGGCTGGGACTCGGCATGTGGGACAGGGGACGGCCATGAGCACCCGGTTGATGCGAGGGCTGCTGCTGGCGTCATTGCTGCTAGTGCTGGCGGCGGCAACCGCGGCGGTGCGCAGCTACGAGCGTACCCTCGGCGAGGGCCTCATCATGCTGGCCGAACTCGCACCGGTGGACCCCCGCTCGCTCATGCAGGGGGATTACATGGCGCTGCGTTTCGCCATCGACGACGAGTTGGGCACGCGCGGCGCAGATCCTGCAACGGGCCGGCTGCCGCGCTACGCCTGGTTGAGCAGGGATGCCGAGGGCCGGGCGTCGCTGGACTCGCTGGCTGATGACCTGCCCCCGGCGGATGATGAGCGGCTGGCCGTGCGGATCCGGCGCCGCGGCGGCCAGCCGAGCATCGGGCCCAACGCGTTCTTCTTCCAGGAGGGCACTGCGGAGCATTACGAGACTGCGCGCTGGGGTGAATTTCGGGTGGATCGCCGCGGCCGCGCGCTCCTCACCCACCTGCGTGACGAGGAGCTCCGGCGGCTCGGCGAAATTGACCGCTGAGCCGGCCTTGCCGCTTTCAGAATTTCTCGGGCCGCAGCACCCCGACTTCGCTCATGAACAGGATCATGGCGTAGTGATCGTAGTAGTGGGCCCGCAGATGTGCGGCGATCGCCTCGGCAGTGCGGTCGTCACAGACCACTTCGATGCGGATATTGCTGGTCGCGTCCCAGCCAGCGCTGCGCACGCCGCGGCTGCCTTCGCCGCGGGCGTCGCTGACCGTGTAGCCGTGCGCGCCCAGGCGCCGGATGTCATCAGTGATGCGGCGCTCGAGGGCCGCCTCGGTGACGATGGTGACGAGCGTGCGGGCTTCGGTTCGCATGGCCTCAGCCTCCGGTGGCATGCAGGAGATCGGCCAGCCGCATGTACAGCGGGATGCCGACCAGGATGTTGAAGGGGAAGGTGACGCCCAGCGAGGCGGTCAGCGAGAGCGTCGGATTGGCCTCGGG
>DAOMOU010000114.1:0-6796 GCA_035444525.1 Gammaproteobacteria bacterium
GTGCCGGGCGCCGCCGTGTCGCCGCCGTACATGGTGACCGCGTCGTCCGTACCGTCCTCGTGACGGTGATCGTGCTTGAGGCGCAGGCCGGTGTCAGTGCGTGTCAGGACCCAGGTGCGGCTGTGATCGTCGCCGACGTGGAACGGCACCTTGACCTCGCCGGGGCCGCACTCGCGCACGTGCATGACCAGCGTCTTGCCATCGAAGGGGTCGTCCGGCTGCGCCGGCTCGTTGGCGACGATGTGGCCGGCGAAGGCCTGGCCGCAGTGCAACGCAAGTCGCTCGAGGAAGGCGTCGGCCGGATGTTGCGCGCCGTCGGCGGCCACCGCGGGAGAGACGCCGGCCAGAACGGCCAGCGTGACGAGGGCGATCGTGCCCGGGAGGGCAAATGCAGGTGTTTTCATGCACGCCACCCTAGCGCGCCGCCACCCGGCGCCGCAAGCAGATTGCGGGGTCCCGACAAGGGCCGACCCGACTCAGTAGGTCCAGCCCTCGACCCGGCCGCGCGGGTCGGTCGCCGCCTCGACACGATTGCCGTCGTATTCCCAGGTCACCACGTTCATGTTGCCGTACAGCCGCCGGCTTTCCTGCAGGACGTGGCCGCGGGCCTCGAGCCCGGCGGCGACGTCCGTGCTGAAGGCGTCGGCCTCGTGCACCACCCGGTCGGGCAGGTACTGGTGGTGGTAGCGCGGCAGGGCGACCATGGATTCGGCATCCGCGCCTTCCATCCACGCCAGCGAGGCCAGCAGGACCATGCTGATGATGCGGCTGCCGCCCGGCGTGCCGAGCACCGCGACGCCGCGCGGCGACTCGATGAACGTGGGCGTCATGCTCGACAGCATGCGCTTGCCCGGCGCGACGTTGTTGGCGCCTGCGCCGACCAGCTGGTAGAGGTTGGGCTCGCCGGGCTTGACGGCGAAATCGTCCATTTCGTTGTTCAGCAGCAGGTCCAGCCCGGGCACCATGAAGCTGCTGCCGTACCAGCCGTTGATGGTCTGGGTCACGGCGACGCGATTGCCCGCGGCGTCGATGACCGAGAAATGCGTGGTGTGATCGCCGCCGTCGGCCGCGTGCAGCGGTGCGAACACCTCGCTGGGGGTGGCGCGGTCCAGGCGGATCGAGCTCGCCAGGCCGGCTGCGTAGTCCTTGCTCAGCAGGCGCTCCAGCGGCATGTTCACGAAATCAGGGTCGCCGAGATGGCCGCGATCGCGAAAGGCGCGCCGCAGCGCCTCGATGACCAGGTGCACACGGTCCACCGCATCCAGGCGCTCCAGCTCATAGCCCTGCAGCAGGTTCATCGCCTGGATGATGGCCACGCCGCCCGCCGACGGCGGCGGCGGCAGCACGAAACGCGTCCCCTCCTCGAACTCCGCGACCAGCGGAGCGCGCTCGATCACGCGGTAGGCCGCCAGGTCCTCCAGCGTCCAGATGCCGCCGTTGCCCCGCACGGCTTCGACCATCCGGGCGGCGATCTCGCCGCCGTAGAAGCCCGCGGCGCCGTCCTCCGCCAGCCGCTCCATGACCATTGCCAGCCCGGGCAGCCGGACCAGGGCGCCGACCGGCGGCACCTCGCCGCCCGGCAGCAGTGCCTCGCTACCGGGCCAGCGGCGCAGCTGCTCGGCCTTGAAGTCCAGCCCGAGACGCATGCGGTCGTACACCCGGTAACCCTCGCGCGCATGGCGGATGGCCGGCGCCAGGGCCTGTGCCAACGGCAGGCGGCCGTAGTGCTCGCTGACGTGCGCCAGCGCGGCCGGTGTCCCGGGGATGCCGGCCGCCAGCGGGCCGTTCAGCGACAGGCCGGGGACCGGTTCGCCCTGCGCATCGAGGTACATGGTGGCGTGCGCCGCGCCCGGCGCGGTCTCCCGGCCGTCCACCAGCACCTGGCGGCCGTCCGCGGCGAAATGCAGCAGCCAGAAGCCGCCGCCGCCGAGACCTGAGGAATAGGGCTCGACCACCCCGAGCGCCGCGCTCACCGCCACGGCGGCATCGAAGGCGTTGCCGCCGGCCGCGAGGACCTCCATGCCCGCCGCCGTCGCCAGCGGGTGCGCGCTCGCCACCGCGCCCTGGCCCGGCGCAACCGACCAGGCGGCAGCCGGCAGCCAGGCGCAAGCCAGCAGCACGATGCGCAGCACGGCGGGTACCCGTCGCAGCCTGGACACCATGCGATCAACCATCGGCCTTGCCTGCCGCCGCACGCGCCTTCAACGCGGTTTCCACCACCGGGTCGACGAAACGGGACACGTCGCCGCCGAGCAGGGCGATCTCGCGCACCATGCTCGACGAGATGAAGCTGAACTGCTCGGTCGGCGTGAGGAACACGGTCTCCACCTGGCCGGCGATCTGCCGGCTCATGGTCGCCAGCTGGAACTCGAACTCGAAATCCGACACCGCCCGCAGGCCGCGCACCATCACCTTGAGGCCGTGCTCCTGCGCGAACTGCACCGTCAGGCCGCTGTAGCCGACGACTTCGACGTTCGGGATATCGGCCAGCACCGCGCGGGCCAGTTCCACTCGCTCGTCGAGACTGAACAGCGGTGCCTTGGCCGGGTTCGCGGCGATCGCGACGACGACGCGCCGGAAGATCGACGCGGCGCGCCGGATGAGGTCCTGGTGGCCGTTGGTGATGGGGTCGAAAGTGCCGGGATACAGCGCCGAGATGCTCATGATTCCTCTGCGGGTACGGGATCGGGGCGAAGCAGATGGTAGCGTACCTGCCCCGCGGCGGCGCTGCGAAACAGGCGCCAGCCTTGCGGCAGGGCGGGCGGGGCGACTGCGCTTTCGTGCTCCAGGTAGACGCTGGCCGCGGGCGCGGTCCAGCCGGCGGCGAGCAACTGCGCCAGCGCCGGCGCGAGCAGGCCGGCGCGGTAGGGCGGATCGAGAAACACGATGTCGAACGGCACCGGCGGCCGTTCCAGGTAGCGGGCCGCATCCAGGCAGAGGATTTCGCCGCGGTCGCAATGCAATGTCTCGAGGTGCGCGGCGATCTGGCGGGTGACCGCGGGTGCACGATCCACGAACACGACCTGTGCCGCGCCGCGCGACAGCGCTTCCAGCCCGAGCGCGCCGCTGCCGGCATAGAGGTCCAGGCAGCGCGCCCCCGCGATGACCGGGGCCAGCCAGTTGAACACCGTCTCCCGAACCCGGTCCGGCGTCGGCCGCACGTCGGCGACCTGCGGCAGCGCCAGCCGGCGGCCGCGCCACTCGCCGCCGATGATCCTGAAGCGGCCTGCGGACCCGCCTTTTGAAGTGCCTCCAGCGCGCTTGCCGACTCTCGCCATGCAGCAAAGTTAAGGCCTTGAAACGGCAGCGACAACCAGCGTAGGCTAGCGGGACGCATGCGCGGTGGCAGCCATTGATGGCCGAGTCGCGCCGTGGGCGTCGCTGACCATAACGATTCGATAAAAGATCACCCCTGTTGGGAGGAGTCAGAACAATGAGAAGCCTCTATTCGGTGGCGCTTGCAGCCGCCGCCCTGGCGCTTGCCGGGTGCCTGACGGACGCAAAGGATCCTGATGCGCCGTCACCGCCCCCCACTACCGGCGTACCGCAGATTCCGGTCGTGGGCGACACGTTCCGCGCCCAGTTCAACCCGCTCAGCGCGATCGTGCCCTACCCGAACGACATCCTCGGCTTCGTGGCCGCTCCGGGCACTGACGGGACCCTGAACCTCCCCGCCCAGGCACTGCAGCCGCTGGCGCCGCTGGTCAACCAGCTGGACGGCTTCTCCACCAACGCCCGCATCCAGGCCAATTTCACCCGCGCCGTCGCCCCCGCGAGCCTGACGCCGGCCACGGTGTTCCTGCTCGAAGTGGCGATCGACCCGTCGACCAAGGGCGTGGTGGGGCTTTCCGACGCGACGCTGTGCAAGCTCGGCGCGGCACCGCCCGCGGCCTGCGCCGCAATCGGCGTGGCCGCGACCGGCAATCCCTTCCTGGTGCAGGGCGCAGACTATGCGGTCAGCGTCGCTGCCGACATCGACGCCGGTGGCCAGACCGTCCAGCTCAAGCCGCTGCGGCCGCTGAACTCCAACCGCCCCAACGCGTTCACCCCGGGCACCGAAAACGGCTACCTGTTGTTCCTGACCGACGGGATCAGGGACACGGGCGGCACCCCGGCCCAGCCGGACACGGTGTTCGCGCAGATTCGCGCCGGCTATATTTCCGGCGCGATCCAGCTGCCGCCGCCGGGCGCCGGCCTGCCGCCGGGCCTGACGACCGAGCAGCTGCTGGGCATCTTCATCGCCGCCCACCTCGCGGTCGGCGAGGTGGTCGGCATCGCGCCGGCCAACGTCGTCGTGACCGCCAGCTTCACCACGCTCGACACCACCACGGTGCTGGAGACCGCCGCAGCGATGGCCGAGGCCGGTGCGTCGGCGGTCGAACGGATGGTGACGCCGGTGCCATTGCCGGTGGCGCCGGAAGTCGTGCTGCCGGCGGGCTCGCCGGTGACCACCAGCCTGGTGCTCGGCCTGCAGGGCGTGAACGCAGGCGCCATCCCCGGCGAAGGCGACGTCTATGCCGGCGCGGTCCAGCTGCCCTACTACCTGGCCACGCCGTCCGTCGAGGCGCCCACGGCGCCGCTGTCGCAACCGTGGATCGCGGCGACCGAGAGCCCGCTCGACGGCACCAGCCGCGTGCTGAACAAGTACAACCCGGTGCCGTTGCAGCGCTCCACCGTCAGCGTGCCGGTCGTAATCACGGTGCCGAACGACAACACCGCCTATGCGGCCGCGCTCGGCGGCACCGCCGTCCAGCCGCCGCAGGGCTGGCCGGTGGTGATCTTCTACCACGGCATCACCCGCAACCGGCTCGACATGTTCGCGCTCACCGAGCCCCTCAACGACGCAGGCTACGCGGTCATCGCGATCGACCAGCCGCTGCACGGCATCGCCGCCGCAGAGATCGATTTCGAGACCATCACGCCCGAAGAGCTCGGCGCGATCCTCGCGGCGAACCCGACGGCGCTGTTCCGCGTGCCGGGCGTGCCGGAGCGCACTTTCGACCTGGACCTGCAGAACAACACCACCGGTGCGGCCGGTCCGGACGGCAACATCGATGCCAGCGGCACGCACTTCATCAACCTGGCCAACGGGCTGGTGAGCCGCGACAACCTGCGCCAGGCCGCCGTCGACCTCGTCGCGCTGAAGCGCACGATCCCGACCATCGACATCGACGGTGACGATGCGCCGGACTTCGACGGCAGCCGGGTGCACTTCATCGGCCAGTCGCTCGGCGGCATCGCCGGCACGACCTTCCTGTCGGTGGAGGACAGCGTCGCGACGGCGACCCTGGGCGTCGCCGGCGGCGTGGTGTCGGACCTGCTGCTCGACAGCTTCTCCTTCGGTCCGCGGATCGAGGCCGGCCTGATCGGTAATGGCCTGGTGCCGAACACCAGCCTGTACAACAACTTCATCCGCGATCTGCAGAACATCGTTGATGCGGGCGACCCGATCAGCCACGCGGCGCGGGCGGCCGGCAACAGCGCCATCCACTTCATCCAGGTGGACGGCGACACCGTGGTGCCGAACAGCGCGTCGAACCGCCTGGCCGCGGAGATGGCGAAGTCGGGGCTTACCGACTTCGAGTTCTCGGCCATGCCGATCATCGAGCCGGCCGGTCACAAGGCGCGTGTCTGCTTCACCACCGGTGCCAGCCACGGCTCGCAGCTCGACCCGGGCACGAGCCCGGAATCGATCACCGCCACCGGTGAGATGCAGGCCCAGCAGCTGGTGTTCATCGCCGGCAACCCGCTGGTGCCCCTGCCGGCCAACGGCCAGACGCTGATTTTCGGTGCCAGCGGAAGCCCTGGCGCGCCGGCGGCCTACGGCAATTTTGACGAAGACTGCGACGCGCCAGATCGCACGCGGACCAACGCCGCGCCGAACTAGCCTTCGGCGACAGTCTCGCCTCACTTGCGGGCGGCCCTCGGGCCGCCCGCTTTCTTTCCGGCACTGCGGCGAAGGCGGTAGCATAACGGCTCGCCCGACATCACCCCGGTCAACCATGTCCCGACCCGATACCGATCCTTCCCGGCAGGACGCCGCGCCCGCCCCCGGCGCAGCGCCCGCGGAAAAGCGCAAGGGCTTCTTCCGGCGCCTGCGCGAGCGCATCAACAAGGGCGACAGCTGGCTGACCTACGACCTCGCACACCTGTTGCCCGGCGGCAAGGTCGGCGAGGAATTCATCGAGGAGATGGAAACCCGGCTGCTGACCGGTGACGTCGGCGTGGACGCGACGCAGCAGATCGTCGCGGGGCTGGAGAAGAAGCTCTGGCGCGACGAGCTCGGCGACAGCCGCGCGGTGCTCGGCACCATTCGCCAGTCGATGCTGGAGATCCTTGCCCCCTGCGAAGCGCCGCTGGTCGTCCCTCCCGAGGTGCGCCCCTTCGTCATCCTGGTGGTCGGCGTCAACGGCGCGGGCAAGACCACCACCATCGGCAAGATCGCGCACATGCTCAAGGACCAGGGCCTGTCGGTCATGCTGGCTGCCGGCGATACCTTCCGCGCCGCGGCGGTCGAGCAGCTGCAGGCCTGGGGCCGGCGCAACGAGGTCCCGGTGATCAGCCAGGGCACGGGTGCGGACCCGGCCGCCGTCGCCTACGACGCCTTCGAGGCCGCCCGCGCGCGCGGCATCGACGTACTGCTGGCCGACACTGCGGGCCGGCTGCACACCCAGGAAAACCTCATGGACGAGCTGCGCAAGGTGAAGCGTGTGCTCGGCCGGCTCGACCCGAATGCGCCCCACGAGGTGCTGCTGGTGCTGGACGGCGGCAGCGGCCAGAACGCGCTGCTGCAGGC
>DAOMOU010000115.1:0-6795 GCA_035444525.1 Gammaproteobacteria bacterium
CACCCGGAAATCGGTGTGGCGCGGCTCCAGCGCGCCGGCGTCGAGCTTGGAGATGTCGAGCAGCGCGGTCAGCAGTTCCTCGGCGGCACGCAGCGAGCTGTCGATGCGGTCGACCGCGCGCAAGGTGCGCGCGTCGTGATCGCCCTGGCCGAGCGCCGAGGTAAACAGCCGGGCCGCGTTCAGCGGCTGCAGCAGGTCGTGGCTGGCCGCGGCGAGAAAGCGCGTCTTCGACAGGTTGGCGGCTTCGGCATCCGCCTTGGCGTCACGCAAGGCTCGCTCGATGCGGTTGCGCAGCTCGATCTCGCTGCGCAGGCGCCGATTGACTTCGGACAGCTCGCGGGTGCGGTCCTGGACGCGCTGCTCGAGCGTGTCATAGGCCTCCTTGAGGCCCTGCTGGGCACGCCGCCGCTCGGTGATGTCGTGGAACAGCGCGAAGAAGCCCTGCACCTTGCCGTCGGCCGCGAACTGCGGGATGTAGGTCGCCTCGGCATAACGCTGCCGGCCGTCCTCGTCGAGCGTCGCCACCTCGAAGCTCTGGCGCATCCCCGCCAGTGCCCCCTCCATGTGGGCCTCGCGCTCCAGGAAGGACTCGCGCCCGATGATCTGGTCCACGCGCCGCCCGCAGATTTCGTCGCGGTCCAGCCCGATGGCCTGCTCGTAGGCCTTGTTGACGAAGCGGTAGACCATGTCCCGGTCGAGGTAGGCGATCAGCACCGGCACGTTGTCGGTGTAGATGCGAATGTTGCGCTCGCTCTCCCTGAGCGCCAGCTCGGTGCGCTTGTGCTCGGTGATGTCGCTGAAGCTGGTGACGTACCCCCCGCCCGGCAGCGGATTGACGCGCATCTCGATCACCGAGCCGTCATCGCGGGTGCGCTGGAAGACGTGCGGCTCGCCGCGCCGGAAATGCGCCATCCGCCGGGCGACCATTTCCTCGACGTCGCCCGGCCCGCAGCGCCCGAGCTCCGCGTTGTAGCGGATCAGCGCCTCGACCGGCGTGCCGATGCGCAGCAGGTGGTCGGGGTACTTGAACAACTCGGCATAGCGGCGATTCCAGACCACCAGCCGGTTGTCCGCGTCGATCACGCTGATGCCCTCGGCGACGTTCTCGAGCGTGGTCTCCAGCAGGTCGCGGTTGAAGCGTGAGATCTGCGAGGCTTCGCCGACGATGCTGGCCACGTCCTCGATCTGCAACTCGGCGCCCTTGAGCGCCGATAACAGCACCGTGCGCGCCGCGGAGGCCCCCATCGCGCCGGACAACAGCCGCTCGGTCAGATCGAGAACCTGGGGGTCGGCGCGCAGGCCGTCGGACAGCGGCAGCCCGCGCGCATGCAGGTGCGCCTCGAAGGCCGCCACCGCCTTCTCACGACCGATGAAGCGCTCCGCCAGGATGCGCATGTCGCCGACCTTGGCGGAGCCCTTGAAACGCTCCAGGAAGGGCAATGGGCCGCCGTGCCCGCCGGGCCCGCCGGGCCCGTCGACGAAGGCCGCCGCCTGGCGCCGCTCCATCAGCCGCGGCACCGTGAACCAGGAGACGCCGACGAAACACGCGATGTTGGCGCCCAGGCTCCAGACGACGCCATGCGTGACCGGGTCCAGGCCGTCCAGGCCGAACAGCGCGTACGGGCTGAGCCAGGCGATGCCACGCGGCCCGGCGGTCACCAGCTCCGCCGGCAGCCAGCCGGTCTGCGCGAAGGCGGGCACCAGCAGCGTCCAGATCCACACCGCAAAACCGACGGTCATGCCGGCGATCGCGCCGCTGCGTGTCGCACGCCGCCAGTACAGCCCGCCGATCATCGCCGGGCCGAACTGGGCGGCCAGCGCGAATGACAGCAGGCCGATGGACGCCAGCGCACCGTACATGCCGATGACGCGATAGGCCAGCCACGCCAGCGCGAGGATGCCGACGATCAGCAGCCGGCGGATGCGGATCAGCAGGCGCGCCAGGTCGGGGCGGCTCGAGACCTCCTCGCCGCGCAGCTTCACCAGGGCCGGCATGACGATCTCGTTGCAGAGCATGGTGCTGCAGGCGATGGTGGCGACGATCACCATGCCGGTGGCGGCCGAGAAGCCGCCCAGGAAGGCGAGCAGCGCCAGCCCCTCCCGGCCGGCCACCATCGGCAGGCTGATGAGGAAGCCGTCGGCATCGGCGCCGGTGCCCTGGGTGATGATGCCGGCGGCGGTGATCGGCACCACGAAGGCGGTGAACAACGCCAGGTACAACGGGAAGGTCCAGCGGGCCAGCGCCAGGTCCCGCGGGCTGGTGTTCTCCACCACCGCTACGTGGAACTGCCGCGGCAGGCAGAGGATGGCCAGCATGGAGATGACCGTGAGCACCAGGAAGCTGTGGCCGATAGTGGCCGACGCATACAGCGCGGTCACCGTCTCGTTGGCGCGCGAGGCCTCGAGCAGCGCACCGGGACCGTCGAACAGCCCGTACAGCACCCACAGGCCCACCGCCAGGAAGGCCACCAGCTTGACGGCGGACTCGAAGGCGACCGCCAGCACCATCCCGCGGTGGCTTTCGGTAGAGTCCACCTGGCGGGTACCGAACAGGATGGTGAACACCGCCAGCAGGCCCGCCGCCAGCAGGCCGGTGTCCGCGGAGATGCGCGGCACCGTGTCCATGCCCGCGCCGCCGGTGATCAGGCTGTAGCTGCCCGCGACGGCCTTGAGCTGCAGTGCAATATAAGGAAGCACTGTAACAAGCGCCATGACCGAAGCCAGCGCCGCGATGCCCTGGGACTTGCCGTAGCGCGAGGCAATGAAATCGGCAATCGAGGTGATGCTCTGCCGCTTGCTGACCGCCACGATGCGGGCCGGCAGGCGGGTCATCATCAGGAACACGATGATCGGGCCCAGGTAAATGGTCAGGAAGTCCCAGCCCTTGGCCGCCGACATCCCCACCGCCCCGAAGAAGGTCCAGGAAGTGCAATAGACGCCGAGCGCGAGGCTGTAGACCACCGGCGTGGGGACGTATACGCCCCGCCGGTGCAGCCGGTCGCCGACATAGGCGACCAGGAACAGCAGCACGGCATAGGCCAGCGCCACTGCCGGCGGGACCCAGGTCTCCAGCATGCGATCTCCTCCCGCCCGTCCGGCCATGTGGTTATAGGGGGCCGGTCCGGACAGGCGGATGCTACCCACATCCGCCGCCACGCGGAAGCGGCCGGGCCGGGCGACTCCGACTAAGGTCGCAGGGACAAGCCCCCGGGGCGCTGCTAGTTTCTGTTGACCCGACACCGGGCTGCCGGGCTCGCGGTCGTGAGAAAACTAGAGAAGCTCCGCGAGGGCCAATCTCCATCTAGCGGGAGGAAATTCAGTGTCTCAACTCAGTGCAGAGAATCGCGCCGAACATTGGCGTCGAACGCGGACCCTGATGATCATTCACCTGGTCGTCTGGTTCATTTTTT
Source organism: Gammaproteobacteria bacterium (assembly GCA_035444525.1). Taxonomy (GTDB): domain Bacteria; phylum Pseudomonadota; class Gammaproteobacteria; order Steroidobacterales; family XN24; genus XN24. The sequence goes on from DAOMOU010000115.1 coordinate 3,411, forward strand.
CCTACGTCGTGCACTGGTTCGCCGTGCCGTTGAACAACATCAGCTTCCTTGGCTGGCCGCTCGGCTACTACATGGCCGCCCAGGGCTCGCTGATCGTGTTCGTGGTCCAGCTGTTCCTGTTCAACCGTCAGCAGCACGCCATCGACGTGCAGTTCGGCGTCGCTGAAGACGAGTAAGGGGGACATATCATGGGCATGCAATGGGAAGGCAAATCCTTCATTGACAACCTGCCGAAGATCTACGGGGTCTACACCGGCGGGTTCCTGGCGTTCTTCGCCCTCATGGCGGTGCTCGAGGCCTACGCCGGGCTCGGCGCCGACACGATCGGTATCCTGTTCATCGCGTTCACCATCGGCATCTATGCCTTCATCGGCATCCTGTCGCGCACCATGGCGGTCGAGGCCTACTACGTCGCGGGCCGCAGCGTGCCGCCGGTGTTCAACGGCATGGCCACGGCCGCGGACTGGATGTCCGGCGCGTCCTTCGTGGCGATGGCGGGCGGCGTGTTCATGGCCGGCCACGGCTACATGGCCTTCATCGTGGGCTGGACCGGGGGCTACATCCTGGTCGCGACCCTGATGGCGCCGTACCTGCGCAAGTTCGGCTGCTACACCGTGCCCGACTTCATCGGCACGCGGTATGGCGGCAAGCTGGCGCGCCTGGCGGCCGTGCTGGTGCTGGTGGTGGCCTCCTTCACCTACGTGACGGCGCAGATCACCGCCACCGGGACCATCGCGGCGCGTGCGCTGCAGATCCCCTTCGAGGTGGGCGTGTGGTTCGGCCTCGCCGGCATCCTGGTCTGCTCGATGCTCGGCGGCATGCGCGCGGTGACCTGGACGCAGGTGGCGCAGTACATCGTGCTCATCATCGCCTACCTGATCCCGATCTTCTGGATGTCCGGCGCGCAGGGCTTCGGCTTCTTCCCGCAGCTCCAGTACGGTCCGGCGGTCGAGCGCATCATGGAGCTGGAGACCCTCATCGGTGTCGGCACACCGCCGGCGGAGGCGGTGCCCGGGCTCTCGGCACTGACCACGCTGCACGCGACGCCGCGCGCAGGGGCGCTGGCTGCCTGGCAGTTCGTCACCCTGGTGGCCTGCATGATGATCGGCACTGCCTCGCTGCCGCACATCCTGATGCGCTACTTCACGACCCCGTCGGTGCGCGCCGCGCGTAACTCGGTGGCCTGGTCGCTGTTCTTCATCTTCCTGCTGTACTTCTCGGCGCCCGCGCTGGCGACGTTCAGCAAGCTGCAGATGATCGACCCGAACCTGCCCACCTCCATCATCGGCGACCCGATCGAGTCGGTGATGGCGCTCGAATGGATCCAGAAGTGGAGCAGCATCGGACTGCTTGCCGTGGTGGACCATAACGGCGACGGCATCCTGCAGATCAACGAGTTCTTCCTCAACCCCGACATCATCGTGCTCGCCACGCCGGAAATCGCCGGCCTGCCGTACGTGATCTCGGGTCTCGTGGCTGCAGGCGGCATGGCGGCCGCCATGTCCACCGCCGACGGCCTGCTGCTGGCCATGGCCAACGCCCTGTCGCATGACCTGTACTACAAGATCATCGACCCGAAGGCGGAGACCAAGAAGCGTCTGATGACCGCACGCATCCTGCTGCTCGTCATCGGTGCTGGTGGTGCGCTGGTCGCGAGTATGAAGCTCACCGGGATCCTCGGTGCGGTCGCGTGGGCGTTCTGCTTCGCGATGTCGGGCCTGTTCTTCCCGCTGGTGCTCGGCGTGTGGTGGAAGCGCGCCAACCGGCCGGGAGCCATCGCCGGCATGCTGGTGGGGCTGTTCGCAGGCTGGTGGTACCTGGTGGCCGTGCGCAACCCGGACGCCTGGTACGGCATCTCGGCACCCTGGGTCGGCCTCAACGACCTGCGTTTCGGCATCGTCGGCATCACCGCCAGCCTCATCGCCATGGTGGTGGTGACGCTGCTGACGCCGGCGCCGGACGAGGAGACCCAGCGGATGGTGGACGAGGTTCGCATCCCGAGGGGTGACACCATCATCACGTCCAAGGCCTGATCGTTCGGTTCAAGGCCAGGGGCCGGGGCGAGGCGACTCGCCCCGGCCTTTTTCATGTGAGAGGATTCATGCGCCGCGCGCGGCGGCGAGCAAGCAACGGACCTGGAGTGACTGGATGATCGAGGGAATTCCGCTGTGGGTGGTGGCGCTGGATTACGCGCTCGGCGTGGTGATGTGGACGCTGATCGGACGCTTCGGCATGCGCATCTTCCTGCCGGAAGAGAGCAAGTTCTTCTTCAGCCGCTTCTTCATCCGCGTGACCAATCCGCTGCTGAGGCTGTTCAAGCCGATCACGCCGGAGTTCCTGGTGCCGGCGATGGTGCCGCTCTACGTGGCGTGGTTCTTCTTCATGTTCCGCTTCTACGTCATGCCGTGGATGCTCGGCTACACGGTCATGGGCATGCTGTCCTTCCCGCTGGAAGGCCAGATCGCACAGGGCATCTACTACCTCGGCCGGCTGCTGTTCCCCGGCTCCGGCGGGTAGGCGTCGAGTGCGGCCAGCAAGGGCCGCGGCTGCAGGTCCTGGACGAAGGCGCGGCGCACTTCCTGCCAGCGGAAACGCACGGAATTGAGCACGATTTCCTCGTCGAGCTGCTTGAGCTCGTCCATCACGGGCGACCACTTCACCACCGAAGGCGGGCTGTCGCTGAAGGCTGCCTCGGCCTCGCCGACCGCCAGCCAGTCGGTGCGCCGGATGCGTTCCCGCACCCGGTCGGCGTGCGCCGGGAATTCGCCGCCCGCTTCCTCGGGCTCTCCCGCCTGGGCCAGTATGTCGTCCAGCAGCACCGTCATCATCCGCGCGATGCGCGGCGTGTCGTGCGGCGACCGGTGGGCGAGCCGACTGCCCGCGAACACGGCCAGGTCACCGACGCAGTCAAGCCAGATGTGCCACTTGGCGATGTTGATGCCTTCCACGAAGGGATCGTCGTCGAACAGCTCCGGGTAGCGCATGCCTGCACGCGTGCGCAGGTAGCCGTACAGCGAGGTCTGGGCGATGAAGCTGGCCCGGGTGTCGATGAACCGTACCAGTGCCGCCGGGCTGGCGATGGGCTCGGGCGGCGCTGCGCGCCCCAGCCCGAAATAGCTCCGCAAGGTCTGCAGCAGCCTGGACGGAAGCAGCTCCGACCACGAAAACCGGGAGCCCTCGCCGGGCGGCGAGCGGCGCACGATGCGGGGATCACGGGGCTTGTCGGGACCGGACATCGCTCTGGCCGTTGTTGCTGACCCAGCCGGCATTATAGGGCCTTGACGGGGCGCCATAGGGTTGGCGCACCGTTTGACGCTATGATTCCCGGCCATGAGCAACCCGCTGGCCGACGTCGAAAACTTCCTCGCCGCAACCCCGCCCTTCG
>DAOMOU010000116.1:0-6705 GCA_035444525.1 Gammaproteobacteria bacterium
TTGAAATCGGGCCGTGCGCTGTCGAACAAGGGCAGCGCGTCCTGGTTGCGAAACGGGATATAGGCGTACAGGGCGCGCGGCTCCAGCGTCTGGATGAACTTGCCTGCCGAGAATTCGCGTTCGAACAGCAGGCCCGAATCCACGCTTACGATCGGTGCGGCGTAGCCCGGCGCCCGCTCCTGGCCAGGGGCGGGAACGGACAGCTGGTATTGCACGACCCGCACACTGGCGCTGGGCGTCAGAAAGAAGCCCGGCGCCTCCAGCGGCAGGCTCACTCCCGGCTCCATGACCACGCGCACTCCCTCGGGCCCCACATCGCGGGTGAAGCTGCCGGCCTCGGTGCGCAGCCGCCAGTTCAATCCCAGCAGGCCATCAGGCAGCTGCGCGCTGGCGATCACCTGGGGCAATCGCGCATAGGGCCGCTCGTCCTCGGGGATGGTCAGGTCGAGCGTGCGGAAGTTCTGCATGCGACCCGTGATCCGCCAGACCCGGCCGGCGTAATCGGCCTGCAGCAGGCGTTCGACGTGCGTGCGGCTGGTGACCTGGGGCGTGTTGCCGAGGTCCTGGAAATAGTCCGTGTCGGAAACGTCCTCGAGCTGGGCCGCGACGCGCCACCCGTTCTCGAAGCGCGTCAGGTGGGCGAGGTTCATCCAGCTTCGTGAGTCGGTCTCCGCCCGGGCATCGTCACGGGGCAGGTAGTCGACGGCAAGGTCTCCGCTGCTGCGCGTGGTCAGGTAGCGGTATTCGTTCCTGAGCTGAAGGCCACGGCTCGACAGGAAGGTCGGCGTCACCATGAGGTCGTAGTTCGGTGCGAGGTTCCAGTAGTAGGGCAGGGCGAACTCGAAGCCGCTGCGCGTCGACTGGCCGAACTTCGGCACCAGAAAACCGCTCTTGCGGCGGTCGGACAGCGGAAAGGACAGGTAGGGCCAGTAGATCAACGGCGTGTCGAACAGCCGCAGCGTGACCTGGCGCGCCTCGCCGACCTCCCGATCGATGTCCAGTTTCAGGCGATCGATCTTCAGCAGCCAGTCGGGGTCGTCGCCGGGGCAGGTGGTGTAAGTCACGCCGTCCAGCGTGACACGCCCGCTGTCGCGCGCCTCGATGCGCTCGGCGCCGCCGCTGGCGGGCTGCGCCGGCAGGCGATAACGGCTGCCAGTCAGAATTGCGGCGCCTTCTGCGGGACGAAACTCGAGCACGTCGGCCTCGACGCTGAAGCCGGGCTGGAGGTAGCGCGCTCCGTGCAGGGCGGTCACCCGCCCCGCCTGCCGGTCCCAGGTGGCGGATTCGGTTTCGAGGCGCTGGGCGCCCCGCTGCACGATGACCCCGCCGGAGAACTCGGAGTCGCCCTGGGCACTGACGTCCGCGTTGCGCGCCGACACTTCGATCCGCCCGCTCTCGTCGATCGGGCCGAAGTCGATCACCTCGGGCGCCGGGCACGCCGCGTACTCGCGGGCGGCCGCGCCGGTGGTCAACATCATCAAGGCAAGTGACAGGGCGAGAAAGCGAGACATCTGGCTTCCCGGCGGCCGAAATCTAACATGGCATACTTTGACGCTCATCATCAATCATGGCCCGCGGCGGGCCCGGACGGGGAGATCCAGTGAAAGCGATGATCCTGGCGGCCGGCCGCGGCGAGCGCATGCGCCCCCTGACGGATCGAATGCCCAAGCCGCTGCTGCCGGTCGGCGGGGAGCCGTTGGTGGCGCATCACCTCAAGGCCCTGGCGGCGGCCGGTTGCCGGGAGGTCGTCATGAACTGCTCCTGGCTGGCGGACCAGCTGCGCGCAGCGCTCGGCGACGGCCGTGCATGGGGCGTGTCCATCGAGTACTCCCCGGAGCCCTGGCCGCCGCTGGACACCGGCGGCGGGATTTTCGCGGCCCTGCCGATGCTCGGCCCGGGCCCTTTCCTGCTGCTCAACGGGGACGTCTGGTGCGATCTCTCGCCCGCGTCGCTTGAGCTCCCCGCCGGGATGCTCGGCCACCTGGTGCTCGTGCCCAACCCGCCCCACAACGCACAAGGTGATTTCGGCCTGGCCGACGGCCGCGTCGATCCGGACGCGACGCCGCGCTTGACCTACGGCGGCATGGCGATCCTTACGCCCGAGTTGTTCGTGGGCTGTCGAGCGGGGCGCTTTCCGCTGGCGCCGATCCTGGCGGCGGCGGCCCGCCAGGGCAAAATCGGCGGCATGCTGCACCAAGGCGTCTGGCACGACGTGGGAACGCCCGAGCGGCTCTATGCGCTGCAGGCAGCGCTGGGCGAGGCCTGAGCCAGTTCGGCAAGCAGTGCCGCTTCCAGGTCCGCGGCAACACGTTCCATCGGGTGTTTCGCGCCAAGGTCCGCGAGTTGCGTCACCTCGAGCCCCTGGAAGCCGCAGGGATTGATCCGCTGGAACGGCTCGAGGTCCATGTCCACGTTCAGCGCCACCCCGTGGTAACAGCAGTTGCGCCGGATTCGCAGGCCGATGCTGGCCAGCTTGCGGCCCGCGACGTAAACGCCGGGGGCGTCGCGGTCGCCGACGGCCTCGATGCCGTAGCTTGCCACGCAACGGATAACGGCGCGCTCCAGCGCGCACACCAGCTGGCGCACCCCCAATCCGCGGCGGCCGAGATCCAGCAGGGGATAGACCACCAGCTGGCCGGGCCCGTGGTACGTCACCTGGCCGCCGCGATCCACTTGCACCACCGGGATGTCGCCCGGCGCCAGCAGGTGCTCCCGCCGTCCGTTCAAGCCGAGGGTAAATACGGGCGGGTGCTGGAGGAACCACAGCTCGTCCGGCTGGTCCGCGCCACGCGCCTCGGTCATGGCCTGCATCTTCCGCCAGGTCGGCTCGTACTCGACGCGGCCGAGCCGCCGGACGACGGGTGCCTGCATCACAGCACCATCAGGACCTGGTCGTGGCCTGACAGCGAGCTGTAAATCGCGTCGAGCTGGGCCTGGCTTTCCGTGCGCACCATCAGCGTCAGGGACACGAAGTTGCCGTCGCGGCTCTCGCGCAGCTGCACGCGCTCCGCCGCAATCGGTCCCGTGTGGGCCTCGACCAGCGCCACCACGACCTCGCTGAAGCCGGCTTCCTTCCGGCCCATGACCTTGATGGGAAAGTCACAGGGGAACTCCAGCAGGCTGTCGCTCATTCGAACCACAGCAGCACGGAATGGATGGCGCGTCGCAGGAAGCCGGCCTGCGGTGCCCCCTGCAACGGATGCAGGCTGCGATCCGCCAGCTCACGACCCTCGAGGCTGACCCGCAGGCGCCCGATCACGTCGTCGGTCGTGACCGGGGCGGTCAGCGGCGATTGCAGTTCCATCGAGGCCTGCATGAGGTCGTAACGGCCGCGCGGCACCGTGACCCACAAGTCTTCGCGCAGGCCCACTGGCAGCTGCTCTGCCTCGCCCATCCACAGCCGGGCCGTCGTCACCGGTTCACCCGCCGCATACAGCCGGTGGCTTTCGTAGAAGCGGAAACCCCAGTTCAGCAGGGCCTGGGTGGCGTCGGCGCGCGCCTTGGCGCTGGCCGTCCCGAGCAGCACCGATACCAGCCGCATGCCCTCGCGCTCCGCCGACGACACGAGGCAGTAACCGGCACCGTCCGTCATGCCGGTCTTCATGCCGTCCACCGACGGGTCGCGCCACAACATCTGGTTGCGGTTGCGCTGGGTGATGTTGTTGTAGGTGAACTCGCGCTCCGAGTAGAACTGGTAGAACTCGGGATACTCGCGGATGATCGCACCCGCCAGGATCGCGATGTCCCGCGCGGAGCTGTAGTGGTCTTCGGCCGGCAGGCCGGTGGCGTTGCGAAACCGCGTGTTGGACATGCCGAGGCGCAAAGCGTACTCGGTCATCAGCTCGGCGAACGCGGCCTCCGTGCCGGCCGTGTGCTCGGCGAGCGCCACCGAGGCGTCGTTGCCGGACTGGATGATCATGCCGCGGATCAAATCCTCGACGCTCACCCGGGTACCCACCTCGATGAACATCCGTGAGCCGCCGGTCCGCCAGGCCCGCTCGCTGACCGTCACCATGTCGTCGAGCGCCATGTGGCCCTTGCGCAGCTCGCTGAACACCGCGTAGGCGGTCATCAGCTTGGTGATGCTGGCCGGGTCCATCGGCGTGTCGGCGTCCTTTTCCGCCAGCACTTCGCCGGAATTGAAGTCGACCAGGATGTAGCCGCGGGCCGCGACCGCCGGGGCGGCGGGCACCGGCGGCAGCGCGGCGGCGGGTTGTTGAGAAAACGCCACCGGCGACGCTGCCAACAGGGCGAAGGCAAGCAGATTCAGGAATATCAGGCGCATGGCTCCCAGCGCGGCGCGCGGCCGCCATAAAGAAAGTGAACAGGCGGGAAATGGTACACGCTCGCTCACCGAGCGTCAGTCCATCGCCAGGTGGGCGTCCCTGATTCCCAGTTCACGCACGCGTTCCAGCATGCGCTCGACGTCCTCCACCGCGCTCAACGGCCCGATCCTGACACGGTAAACGGGGTGCCGCTGGCGTTGTTCGGTCGACAGGACCACATCGTTGATGCCCTTGCCGGCGAGTCGTTCCCGCAGTCGCGCCGCGTTCCTTTCGTCCGAGAAGGCGCCTACCTGCAGCCAGACGGTCTCGGCGCGGGCCGGCGGCATTTCGGGAGAGACGCTGGCGACGACCGGCGGCGGCCCGTCGGGTTCGATGAGCTCGACGTCGACCAGGGCGGTCCCCTCGTTGTGCATGCCGAGGCGCACGGCAGCCGCGTAGGACAGGTCGATGATGCGGTCGCCGACGAAGGGTCCGCGGTCGTTGACGCGGACGATGATGCTGCGGCCGTTGCCGCGGTGCGTGACCCGCACGTAACTGGGCAACGGCAAAGTCTTGTGTGCGGCCGTCATGGCGTACATGTCGTAGGGCTCGCCGCTGGAAGTCGTGCGGCCGTGGAACTTGGTGCCGTACCAGCTCGCGATGCCGCGCTCGCGGTAGCCGGCGGCCTCCTTCATCACGTAGTAGCGACGGCCCATTACCTCGTAGAAGGGCGGATTGCCGCGTGCGCTGCGCGGCTCGGCACGCGGCACGGGGTCGGGGATCCGCGTGACGTCCGGCGGCCTCGCGGGGGCGCCGTCGACATCGACGGCGGGCGGACCGTCCCGCGCAGGCGTGCAGCCCGCGACTACGGCAAGCGCGGCCAGCAGCGCTGTCGCGCGCGAGTGCCAACCTCGATCAAGGCGCATCCGCGGCCTCCGCCATGCGCGCCGCGATCGCTTCACCGAGCTGGTGGACGGCGAGCGCGTACATCAGGCTGCGGTTGTAGCGGGTGATCACGTACAGGTTGTGAAAGCCTGCCCAGTAACGCGGCCCTTCCTCGTGCTCGAGTACGAACAGCCCGGCAGCGGCGCGACGATCGCGCGGCGCCGGCCCGGCCAGACCCACCCCGGCGTCCCACAGCGCGCCCACCGTGATGTCGGCCTGCAGACCCTGCTGAGCGAGGCCCGACGGGTCGCCGTCCCCGGGCACCGCCGGCGCCACCACGGGTTCCCCGGGACGCCAGCCGTGCGCCTTGAAGTAGTTGGCAACGCTCGCGAAGATGTCGTCCGGGCTGTCCCACAGGTCGATGCGGCCGTCGCCGTCGCCGTCGACCGCATAGGCGCGGTAACTCGACGGGATGAACTGCGGCAGGCCCATGGCGCCGGCGTAGGAGCCGAGCGGCGCCTCGATCTCGAGCCCCTGCTCGCGCGCCAGCAGCAGAAACTGCTCCAGCTCGCGGGCGAAGAAAGCGCTGCGCGGCGGGTACTCGAAGGCCAGTGTGGCAAGCGCATCGAGCACCCGGTAGCGGCCGATGATCCGTCCGTAAAAAGTCTCGACGCCGATGATGCCGACGAGAATTTCGACCGGCACACCGGTGCTTGCGGCCACCTCTTCGATGCGTTCGCGGTGCGTCTGCCAGAACTCCACGCCGGCGCTGATCCGCTCCTCGGTCATGAAGATCTTGCGGTACTCGTGCCACGGGCGGACACGTTCGGCAGGCCGGCTGATGGCCTCGATGATCCGCGGCTGGACGCGCGCGAGCCCGAGAATCGAGCGCACGGTTTCAGCGTCCAGCTGTTGTTCGCGCTCGACCCGCGCGATGAAATCGCGCACGTCGGCGCGTTCGAGGTCGAGCTCGATGGCGGCGGGCGCGGCCGTGGTGGCAAATTGCGCGGCGGCCAGGGCTGCGCAGCCGAGCAGGGGATTGAAGCGCTTCACCTGGCGAGTAGGTTTCGGTGGCCGTTGATGGCCATGAGAATACCGAAACCCGCCATCAGGGTCACCATCGAGGTGCCCCCGTAGCTCACCAGCGGCAGCGGCACGCCGACCACCGGCAGCAGGCCGGTGACCATGCCGGTGTTGACGAACACGTACACGAAGAAGGTCAGGCTGATGCTGCCGGCCAGCAGGCGCGTGTAGGTGTCCTGCGCCTGCAGGGCGATGTACATCCCGCGACCCACCAGGAACAGGTAAGCCGCGATCAGGAAGACCAGTCCGAGCAGCCCGAACTCCTCGCCAAGCACCGCGAATATGAAGTCGGTCGAGCGCTCGGGCAGGAATTCCAGCTGCGCCTGCGAGCCGTTGCCCCAGCCCTTGCCGAACAGGCCGCCGGAGCCGATGGCGATCTTCGACTGGATGATGTGGTACCCGGCGCCCAGCGGGTCGGATTCCGGGTTGAACAGGGTCAGCACGCGGCGCCGCTGGTAGTCGTGCATGAAAT
>DAOMOU010000117.1:0-6688 GCA_035444525.1 Gammaproteobacteria bacterium
AACGCCATGCCGCAGGAGGGCGTCGACGCGCTGGTGGCGTTCATGCGGGAGTTCGAGCGCAGTCACGGTTAATCCGTCTGTTGCATTGCCGCATAAATCTGCCACTATCGGCGGATGTGACCCGCGCCGCTGGAGGCGACCATGACGTTCAAGATTCTCACCCTCAACAACATCGCCCTGGCCGGGCTCGAGCGCCTGCCGCGCAGTCTCTACGAAGTCGCGTCGGAAATCGGCCACCCGGACGCCGTCATGGTGCGTTCCGCGGACATGCACAAGACCGAGGTGCCGGCCAGCGTCAAGGCGATCGGCCGCGCCGGTGCCGGCGTGAACAACATCCCGGTGGAGGAGATGAGCCGGCGGGGCGTGCCGGTGTTCAACGCGCCCGGCGCGAATGCCAATGCGGTCAAGGAGCTGGTCCTCGGCGGCATGCTGCTGGCCGCGCGCAACCTGTGTGAATCCTGGGACTACGTGCGCACCCTCGACGGCAGCGAGGACGAGCTGCACCGTGCCGTCGAGAGCGGCAAGAAGCGCTTCGTCGGCTTCGAGCTGCCGGGCCGCACGCTGGGCGTCATCGGTCTCGGCGCGATCGGCGTCGAGGTCGCCAACGCGGCGCTCAGCCTCGGCATGCAGGTGATCGGCTTCGACCCGAAGATGACGGTACAGCGGGCCTGGCAGCTGAACTCGGGCGTGCGCCAGGCCATGAGCCTCGACGACCTGTTCAGCCGCGCGCAGGTGGTGAGCGTGCACGTGCCGCTCGCGGAAGGCACCAGGGCGCTGGTCAACGCCGACCGTCTCGCGCTGATGAAGCCCGGCGGCGTGTTGCTGAACTTCTCGCGCGGCGCCATCGTCGACGACGCTGCGGTGCTGGCCTCGCTGGACGAGGGCAGGCTCGCGCGGTACGTCACTGATTTTCCGTCCATGATGAACAAGGGGCATCCGAAGGTGATCGCCCTGCCGCATCTCGGCGCCTCCACCCGCGAGGCGGAGGAGAACTGCGCGATCATGGTCGCGGAAAACCTGCGCGACTTCCTCGAGAACGGCAACATCCGTCACTCGGTGAACTTCCCCGAGGCCATCCTGCCGAGGATCGAGCGCAATACGCGGATCGCCATCGCCAACGCCAACGTACCCAACATGGTCGGCCAGATTTCCACCTCGCTGGCCGAGGCGGGGCTGAACATTTCCGATCTGCTCAACAAGTCGCGCGGTGACGTCGCCTACACCTTGGTCGACGTCGACGGCAAGGTGCCGGGGGAAGTCGTGGAGAAGCTGGCGGCAATCGAGGGCGTGTTGTCGTTGCGGGTCATTCCCGACGCCGCGTGACGTGCCGATGAGCGACGCGCCGGCCAACGACATGCTCGAAGACATCCGGCGGCGGATCGACGCCATCGACGAGCAATTGCAGGCGCTGATCAGCCAGCGCGCCGAGCTGGCGCGCGCGGTCGGGGCGACCAAGTTCCCGGAACCGGCGGGCCTGTCGAACGCGCCGCGCGATTACTACCGCCCGGAGCGCGAGGCGGAGATCCTGCGCAAGGCCGTGGCGCGCAACTCCGGCCCGCTCAAGGACGAGGAGATCGTGCGGCTGTTCCGCGAGATCATGTCGGCCTGCCTCGCCCAGCAGGAGCCGATGAAGGTTGCCTTTCTCGGCCCCGAGGGCACTTTTTCCCAGGCGGCCGTGCTCAAGCACTTCGGCCATTCCGTGCGGACCCTCGCGGTGCCTTCCATCGAGGAAGTGTTTCACGACGTCGAGGCGGGCATCGCGGATTTCGGCGTCGTGCCGGTGGAGAACTCCACCGAGGGTACGGTCAGCACCACCCTGGACATGCTGGTCGTCACGCCGTTGCGCATCAGCGGCGAGATCGAGCTGCGCATTCGCCAGCACCTGCTCGGCCGGATGGCCGGTCTCGACGAAGTCCGGCGCGTCTATTCTCACCAGCAGTCGCTCGCCCAATGTCGCGCCTGGCTCGACCAGCGGCTGCCCGGGGTGGAGCAGGTGGCGGTCGCATCCAACGCCGAGGCCGCGCGGCTTGCAGCCAGGGAAGCGGGCGCCGCCGCGATCGCCGGCGACACGGCGGCCGAGGTCTACGGGCTGGCCGTGCTGATGGCGAACATCGAGGATCGCCCGGACAACACCACGCGCTTCGTGGTCATCGGCCGCGACATGCCCGGGCCCAGCGGCCGCGACAAGACTTCCCTGCTGTTGTCCTCGCGGCATGCCGCCGGTGCGCTGCAGGAATTGCTCCATCCGCTGTCGAAACACAACGTAAGCATGACGCGGATCGAATCGCGCCCCTCGCGCCGCGGCAAGTGGGACTATGTGTTCTTCGTCGACGTGGAAGGGCACCGCGAAGACGCGCACGTCGCGGCGGCCCTGCGGGAGCTGGAGACCGCGGCTGCATGGTGCCGCGTGCTGGGCTCCTATCCCACCGCGATCCTGTAAACTTCCGGCCTCCGTTCGGGAGGGTCCATGACAGACATCTACCTCGACCTGGCCGCGCCGGGCATTCGCGGCCTCAAGCCTTACCAGCCAGGCAAGCCGATTGCCGAGCTGCAGCGCGAGTACGGCGTGTCGGACATCGTCAAGCTGGCGTCCAACGAGAATCCGCTCGGGCCGGCACCGCGGGCGCTGACCGCCATCGCCGCGGCCGCGGTCGAGCTGGCGCGCTATCCGGACGCCAACGGCTTCGAGCTGAAACAGGCGCTGGCCGACCGGCACGCGGTGGGTCCCGGGCAAGTGACGCTGGGCAACGGCTCGAACGACGTGCTGGTGCTGCTGGCCGAGAGCTTCCTCGGCCCGGGTCTGGAGGCCGTTTATTCGCGGCACGCCTTCGCCGTATACGCGCTGGCGGTGCAGGCGACGGGCGCCGTCCATCGCGTGGCGGAGGCACTGCCGGCCGGTGGACCGCAGCCGCTGGGCCATGACCTGGACGCCATGGCCGAGCTGGTGGGACCGCGGACCCGCATGGTGTTCGTCGCCAATCCGAACAACCCGACCGGCACCTGGGTAGACGCAGCGGCGCTGGAGCGCTTCGTGGCGGGACTGCCCAGGCACGTCGTCGCGGTCGTCGACGAGGCGTACTTCGAATACGTGCAGGCACCGGACTATCCGGATGCCACGCGCTGGCTGGACCGCTTCCCCAACCTGGTGGTGACCCGTACCTTCTCCAAGGCCTACGGCCTGGCCGGACTGCGCATCGGCTACAGTGTCTCCAGCGCGGCGATCGCCGACATCCTTAATCGCATCCGCCAGCCGTTCAACACCAACTCGCTCGCGCAGGCGGCGGCATTGGCCGCCCTCGACGATACCGCGCACCTGGCTCGCAGCGTCGAACTGAACACGGCGGAGATGGCCCGCGTCGCGACCGCCTGTCGTTCGCTGGGGCTCGGCGAGAACCCCTCGGTGGGCAATTTCCTGCTGGTGGACATGGGCGGGCCGGCGCAGCCGCTGTTCGACGCCTTGCTGCGTGAGGGCGTCATCGTCCGGCCGGTGGCCAACTACGGCTTGCCGCAACACCTGCGCATCAGCCTTGGCCTGCCGGCGGAGAACGACCGGCTGATCGCCGCGCTCGAGAAGGTGACGCGGCAATGAATGCGCCCGCATGGCGGGTAAGTCCCGGCGGCACGCTGGCCGGCCAGCTGCAGATTCCCGGCGACAAGTCGGTGTCGCACCGCGTGATGCTGCTGGGCGCCATCGGTTCGGCCCCACTCGAGGCGCACGGCTTCCTGCGCAGCGAGGACTGCCTGGCGACGCGACGGGCCGTCGAGGCGCTCGGCGCCCGGGTCGAGGACCTCGCGAACGGCGGGGTACGCGTAGCGCCGGCGGCGGCGCTGCGCTCACCGGCCGAACCGCTGGATTTCGGTAACTCCGGCACCGGCATCCGGCTGGCCACCGGCCTGCTGGCGGGGCACCGGGTGGACGCGGTGCTCACCGGCGACGCCTCGCTGTGCCGTCGGCCAATGGAGCGGGTGGCCGAGCCGCTGCGCCGCATGGGCGCGCTGCTGGCCACGAGCCACGGTTGCCCGCCGATCCGCGTCTCCGCGGCCGGGCCGCTGCGGCCGCTGGACTACACCATGCCGGTTGCCAGCGCCCAGGTGAAGTCCGCCCTGCTGCTGGCCGGACTGTCCGCGGAGGGCCGCACGGTAATCCGCCAGCCGGCCGTTTCCCGGGATCACACCGAGCGCTTGCTGGCCGCGCTGGGCTGCCCGGTGGAGAGCGGCGAATGGGGGGCGGCAGTGACCGGTCCGGCCCAACCCCGCGGCGGGCGCGTGACGGTGCCCGGCGATTTTTCCTCGGCAGCGTTTCTCATCGTGGGCGGACTGCTGGCGGCGGGGGATGCGCCGCTCGAGCTGCTCGGGGTGGGCATGAACCCCACCCGCACCGGCTTGCTGGACATTCTCACCATGATGGGCGGACGGGTAGAGATCACCCGCCTGCGGGAAGAATGCGGCGAGCCGGTGGCGGACCTGCGGGTCTGGCGCAGCGAACTCCAGGGAGTCGACGTACCGCCCGCCCTGGTGCCGCTGGCGATCGACGAGTTTCCGGCCCTGTTCGTGGCCGCGGCGCTGGCGCGGGGCACGACGCGCGTGCGCGGCGCGGAGGAGTTGCGCGTCAAGGAGTCGGACCGGATTGCGGTGATGGCGCGCGGCCTGGCGGCGGTCGGCGTACAGGTCGCGGAGCGGGCCGACGGCCTGTTGATCGAGGGCGGCCGGCTGGCGGGCGGCACGGTGGACAGCGGCGGCGACCACCGCGTCGCGATGTCCTTCGCCGTGGCGGCGGCGCGGGCGGAGGCCGCCATCGAGATCCTCGATGTGGCCAACGTCGCGACTTCCTTCCCGGGCTTCGCCGCGGCCGCGGCGTCGCTCGGGCTGCAGATCGAGACCCTGCGGGCAGGGGCGGCCGCATGAGCGCCGCGCCGGTGCTGGCGGTGGACGGACCCGGCGGTGCCGGCAAGGGCACCTTGTGCCGGCGTGTGGCGGAACAGCTGGGCTGGCAGCTGCTGGACAGCGGCGCACTGTACCGGCTGGTTGCAGTGGCGGCCGCCGACGCCGGGACAGCGCTCGACGATGAGCCCGGGCTCGCGGCGCTGGCGCGCGACCTGCCGGTCCGGTTTGCCGGCGAACGCGTGCTGCTGGGCGGCCGGGACGTGAGCGCCGAGATCCGCTCGGAGACCTGCGGCGAGCGGGCCTCGCGGGTGGCGGCGCTGCCGGCCGTGCGCACCGCGCTGGTGGGGCTGCAGCGGAGCTTTCGGCGCCCGCCCGGCCTGGTCGCCGACGGGCGCGACATGGGCACCGTGATCTTTCCGGACGCGGAGTTGAAGGTCTTCCTGACCGCGTCCGCCGAGGAACGGGCGATGCGCCGGTATAAGCAGTTGAAGGAAAAGGGGTTTGATGTTAATCTTCGCGACCTTTCGGCAGAGGTCGCGGCCCGGGACAGGCGGGACGCGGAGCGGGCCGTGGCGCCGTTGCGGCCCGCGCCCGACGCGGTCGTTCTGGACAGCACCGAACTGAGCATCGACCAGGTGGTCGAGGCGGTGCTGGACGAACTGCAGCGGCGCGGCCTGGGGCCGACAGGTTGAATTCGGTTTTCGCATGCGGTCCCGACGGAGCGGGGGCCTTTTTTCTTAGATAGCCCGGCGTGGCAGGGATGCGATGTCGGTGTACCACTGGTCGGCCTGCGGGCCGTTGGATCAACAACCCATGTCAGAAAGTTTCGCAGAGCTCTTCGAGCAAAGTTTTGCCAGTCAGCAGATTCGCCCCGGCGCCATCCTCATGGGCCGCGTGGTCGAGATCAACGATGACGTCGTCATCGTGTCGGCTGGACTCAAGTCTGAGTCCGTCATTCCCGCCGAGCAGTTCAAGAACGAGAGAGGCGAGTGGGAAGTCGCCGTCGGCGACGAGGTCGAAGTCGCGCTGGACGCCGTCGAGGACGGCTTCGGGGAAACCCGCCTGTCCCGCGACAAGGCCAAGCGCTCGCGTACCTGGACCGTCCTGGAGGAAGCCTTCGAGAAGGGCGAGATCGTGCAGGGCATGATCACCGGGCGGGTCAAGGGCGGCTTCACCGTCGAGCTCGAACTGGTGCGCGCCTTCCTGCCGGGCTCCCTGGTGGACGTCAGGCCGGTGCGCGACCCCAGCTATCTCGAGAACAAGATGCTCGAGTTCAAGGTCATCAAGCTCGACCGCAAGCGCAACAACGTGGTGGTTTCGCGTCGCGCGGTGGTCGAGGCCGAGAGCAGCGTCGAGCGCGAGGAGCTGATGAAGAACCTCACCGAGGGCGCCGTGCTCCCGGGCATCGTCAAGAACCTGACCGACTACGGCGCCTTCGTGGACCTGGGCGGCATCGACGGGCTGTTGCACATCACCGACATGGCCTGGCGCCGCGTCAAGAATCCCTCGGAAGTCGTCAACGTCGGCGACGAGATCCAGGTCAAGGTGCTCAAGTTCGACCGCGAGCGCAACCGCGTATCGCTGGGGCTCAAGCAGCTGGGCGAGGACCCCTGGCAGGACATCGCGCGTCGCTACCCGACCGGCACCCGCCTGTTCGGCAAGGTTACGAACCTGGCCGATTACGGCGCCTTCGTGGAGATCGAGGACGGCGTCGAGGGCCTGGTGCACGTCTCCGAGATGGACTGGACGAACAAGAACGTCAACCCGTCCAAGATCGTGCAGATCGGCGACGAGATCGAGGTCA
>DAOMOU010000118.1:0-6651 GCA_035444525.1 Gammaproteobacteria bacterium
AGGAAAAGGAAGCCGACCGCCAGCCGCGGGCGCGCATCGTCATGGCGACCGTAAAAGGCGACGTGCACGACATCGGCAAGAACATCGTCGGCGTGGTGCTGCAATGCAACGGCTTCGAGGTCGTGGACCTCGGCGTGATGACGCCCTGCGACCGGATTCTCGATGCGGCCCGCCGCGAGCAGGCGGATGTCATCGGCTTGTCCGGGTTGATCACCCCGTCGCTGGACGAGATGATTCACGTCGCCGCAGAGATGCAGCGACTGGGATTCACGCAGCCGCTGTTGATCGGCGGCGCGACGACGTCCCCGGCGCACACTTCCGTCAAGATCGATCCGGCCTACCAGGGGCCGGTGGTGTACGTAAAGGACGCGTCGCGCGCCGTGGGTGTGGTGCAGAAGCTGATCAGCGCAGAGCATGGTCCGGCCTTTGTGGCGCACGTCGAAGACGAGCATGCGCGGCGCCGGGCGCAGCACCAGCGTCCGCGGGGCAAGGGTCCGCAGCTCAGTCTCGCGGAGGCGCGCGACAACCGCTTCGACGGCGGCTGGGCGGACTATCGCCCGCCGGCGCCGGTGCGCCCGGGCATCACCGCTTTCAACGGCTTTCCGCTCGAGGAACTGCTGCCTTACATCGACTGGATGCCGTTCTTCAATGCCTGGGAGTTCTCGGGCCGGTTTCCGGCCATCCTCGAGGATCCGACCCGCGGCGAAGTTGCGCGGGCGCTGTACGATGATGCCCGCCGGATGCTCGACGATATCGTCCGCGAGCAGTGGCTGGAGGCGCGCGGCGTGGTCGGGTTGTTCCCGGCGGCCGGCGTCGGCGACGACGTTCGCGTTTTTACCGGGGAGGATCGCACTGCCACCCTGCTGACCACCCACCACCTGCGCGAGCAGAAACGCAAGGCGCCCGGGCAGCCGAACCTCTGCCTGGCCGATTTCGTCGCCCCGCAGGACACTGGCGTGGCGGACTGGATTGGCGGATTCGCCGTGACCACCGGCCACGGTGCCGACGAGCGCGTCGCGCGTTTCGAGGCGGAGCACGACGATTACCGCGCCATCCTGCTGAAAGCGCTGGCCGACCGCCTCGCCGAGGCCTTTGCGGAGTGCCTGCACGAGCGGGTGCGGCGCGAGCTGTGGGGCTACGCGCCGGACGAACACCTCGCCAACGAGGCCCTGATCGCCGAGGACTACCGCGGCATCCGGCCCGCGCCGGGCTACCCGGCCTGCCCGGACCACACCGAGAAAGGCACGCTGTTCCAGCTGCTGGGTGCAGAAGCGCGCACCGGCATCCGGCTCACCGAGCACTACGCGATGTTGCCGGCGGCCGCGGTCAGCGGCTGGTACTTCGCCCACCCGGGCGCGCGCTACTTCCAGGTCGGGCGCATCGACCGCGACCAGGTCGAGGACTACGCCGCACGCAAGGGCTGGACGATCGCCGAGGCTGAGCGCTGGCTGGGTCCGATCCTCGGCTACGAGCGCTCCGCCGCCTGAGAGAGAAAAACGGGGTCAGAGACGAGTTTTCCCGGAAAACTCGTCTCTGACCCCGTTTTTCTTCCGGTTTTCTGATTTAATGCTTTGCAGCATGGTGGCGATGGAATTACCCCAGATGACCCCCGAGATCGTCGAGCCCAGCCGGGCACTGAACGGCGTCAAGTACGAGATCCGCGGCCGCCTGGCGCGGCGCGCGCTCGAGCTCGAACGCATGGGTTACGAGATCATCGCGCTGAACATCGGCAACCCCGGGCTGTACGGCTTTCGCACGCCCGAAACGATGCGCCTGGCGATGATCGAGAACCTCCAGGCCAGTGAGGCCTACTGCCACCAGAAGGGCATCTTCCCCGCCCGCGAAGCGGTGGTCATGCAACAGCAGAGCCGCGGCGTGACCGGCGTGACGGCCGAGGACGTGTTCATCGGCAACGGCGTCAGCGAGCTGATCGACCTGACCCTGCGCGCACTGGTCAACGACGGCGACGAGGTGCTGATCCCGAGCCCGGACTACCCGCTCTGGACGGCCGCGACGGTGCTCAACGGCGCGCGCGCCGTGCACTATCCCTGCCGGCCGGAGAATGGCTTCCTGCCGGATCCGGAGGAGATCGGACGCCTCGTGACGCCGCGCACCCGCGCGCTGGTGGTGATCAACCCGAACAACCCGACCGGCGCCGTCTATCCCCGGCCGCTGCTCGAGGCCCTGGCGCGCCTGGCCGAGCGCCACCGCCTGGTGCTGTTCAGCGACGAGATCTACGACCGGATGACCTACGACGGCGCGGAGCACGTGCCAATGGCCACGCTGGTGCGCGATACCCTGTGCGGCACCTTCTCCGGGCTCTCCAAGGTCTATCGCGCCTGCGGCTACCGGGTCGGGTGGGTATCCTTCTCCGGCAACCGCGACACGGCGGACCGCTACATCGAGTCGGTCGAATTATTGTCGGCGCTGCGACTGTGCGCCAACGTGCCGGGTCAATGGGCGGTGCAGACCGCCATCGGCGGCTACCAGAGCATCAAGGAGCTGGTCGGGCCCGGCGGCCGCTTGCACCAGTCCCGCCAGGCCATCATCGACGCGGCGGCGCGCAGCGAGTTCATCGAGCTCACGCCGCCGGCCGGCGCAATGTACGCTTTCCCCCGCGTGCGGACCGACGAACTGCCCGACTTCGATGACCAGCGCTTCGCCTTCGAGCTGCTCGAGCACAAGCACGTACTGGTGGCACCGGGCGTCAGCTTCAACACGCCGTACAACGACCATTTCCGCATCACGACACTGCCCGAGCCGGCCGTGATCGGCGAGGTGTTCGCCCGCATCGAGGACCTGCTGCACGACTGGGCGGTGGCGGAAGCCTCCTGAGCCGTCACTCGCCCGGCAGGGTGAAGTCGAACTCGATCTGCGCAAGCTGATCGTCGGCCAGGCCGTATTCGCGCAGCACCTCCTGCCACCTCGGCTGTGCAAGGAGCGGTTGCAGGAAGGGGCTGAGATGGTTGATCGGCAGCACGGCGCCCGTCGGTGGCACGCCTTCCATCGCCACTGCGAGCCACCGCGAGGCCGACTCGAGGTCGCCGGTGGCGGCATGAACTTCCGCCAGCGCCTCGGCGGCCGCGGGGCCGAGACCGGTCTCGAGCATGGCCAGGGTGGCCTGGAATTCGTCCATCCGCCCGAGGCCATGCAGCGCCATCGCGCGGCGCGACAGGTAGACTCCCAGGCTGCCCTTGTCGGGGCTCTGCAGGTCCATCGGCTGGCGCTCGAGGGCCTCGAGCGCGCCGCCCGGGTCGTCGCGCAGCAACCGCAGGGCGGCCATGGTGTGCCAGCCGCCACGTCCGCGCCGCACGAATTTCTCGAAATGCGCCTCAGCCTGCCCAAACTCACGCGCATCGAGATGCGCGAGGCCGAGCTGATAAGAACACAACAAGCAGAGCGGGTCGCGCGCCATGGCGAAATTGCCCAGCCGGATCGCCAGGTGGGGGCGCCTGATGTGGCGTGCGAATATGCTTGCGGTGCGCAGCACGTCCGAAACTGGGGGGGCAGCCTCGACCGCACGACGAAACTGGTCGGCGGCACCCTGGATGTCGCGCTCGTCGAAAGCTCGCTGGTAGGCGCGGTAGGCATTCGCAGTCGGGTTGAGCGGCTCGATTTCCAGCGCCCGCTCCCTCGCCTGGACCGCCATGGCGAGCCAGGTTTCCTGCGAATGGCGTTTGCAGTAGGGCGACTCGATACCGCGGCTGCTCAACATGTGACAACGGTAGTACAGCCAGCTGAGCCCGGTCCATGGTTCCGCGAATTCAGGGTCGCGCCCGATCGCCTCGGTCAGCAGGCCGTCGACCTCCTCGGCGGTGTCATGTGAGGTGTCGAGCATCTGGCGCGCCTCCATGAACAGCAGGTAGGCCTCGGGGTCGACGCGCCTCGCCCGGGGCACCGCGCCGAGCAGCTCGAGCTTCAGGGCGGCGACCACCTCGGCGGCGATCTCGTCCTGGATGGCGAAGATGTCCGCGAGCTCCCGGTCCCAGGTCTGTGACCAGAGATGCGTGTCGGAGCGGGCCTCGATCAGCTGCGCGGTGACCCGGATCCGGTTGCCGGCACGGCGCACCGAGCCCTCGAGGACGTGGGCGACGTTGAGCTCGGCGGCGATTTCGTTGAGCTTGAGGTTCTTGCCCTTGAAGGTGAAAGCCGAGGAGCGGGAAATCACCCGCAGTTCGGGGATCCTGGCCAGCACGTTCAGAATCTCCTCGGCCATGCCGTCGCCGAAGTACTCCTGCTCGGGGTCGGCGCTCAGGTTGACGAACGGCAGCACGGCGATGGACTGGTCGCCATAGGACTCGACCAGCGCCGCGGCACGGCCGCGCTGCTGGGCCGCCTCGATCTTCGCCGCGTCCCGGGCCGGGTCGAACACGAACTTGTCGATGGTGAAATAGGCCAGCCCCACGGCGAGCAGGGTGACTATTGCGCGATCGAGGATCCGCCGGGTGCGGACCGCCAGCTCGCCGCCCGCCTCGAGGTCGCGGTCGAGCTTGAGACCCTCGGGGGTGAGTTCGAACACCCAGGCGAGGGCTACGGCCGGCACGAAGCCGGCGGCCAGGACGAGGATCAGGGTGCGCAGCGCCCGCTCGGTGAGGTCGAAGGCGGGAAAGGTCGTTTCCGCCACCTGGACGATGAGCCATGCCACGGCGATGTAGGCCGCAGCAGCGCGGAAAACGTTGCGGCGCTTGAGCTCCCCCAGCAACGACATGGCGTGATCCGGTTGTCGGGTTTGCCGCCGATGATGGCGGAATGCGGTCCCGGGAGGAAGCGCCGGCGCCTCTCAGCTCACCATTGTCCCGCCTTGCAGGCCGGACACGCGGGGTCGCGTTCGAGCTTCAGGCTGCGCCAGTCGTTCTCCACGGCGTCGTAGAGCAGGAGCTTGCCGCCCGCCGCCGGGGCGCAGCCGCTGGCGATTTTCAGTGCTTCCACCGCCATCAGGCTGCCGATGACGCCGGGCACCGGACCGAGCACGCCGTTGCCGCGACAGCTCTCCAGCTCCTCGGCCTCTTCCTGCCAAAGGCAGCGGTAGCACGGCCCGCCAGGCCGGTCGAGGCGAAACACCGCCAGCTGGCCCTCGAAGCGGATCGCCGCCCCTGATACCAGCGGCTTGCGAGCCTGCACGCACGCCAGGTTGAGGGCGAAGCGCGTGCCGAAGTTGTCGCAGCAATCGAGTACCACGTCGGCGGCCCGCACGGCGTCGAGCAGCGCCTCGTCCGTCAGCCGGGTCGGGACGGCTTCGACGAGGGTGTCGGGGTTGAGAGCTGCCAGCCGCTCGGCCGCGATCGTGGCCTTGGGGCGGCCGACGTCGTCGGTAGCGAACAGCACCTGGCGCTGCAGGTTGGTCACGTCCACGGTGTCGAAGTCGCTGACGACCAGGCGCCCGATGCCGGCCGCGGCAAGGTAAAGCAGGGCAGGCGAGCCGAGACCGCCCGCGCCGATCACCAGCGCCGTGGCGTCTCGCAGGCGCGCCTGCTCTGCCGCGCCGAATCCGGCCAGCGCCAGGTGGCGTGCGTAACGGTCGATGGTCACCGGGTCACTCCACGAAGCGGCACTCGGTCACCCGGTCGTGACCGGCCGCGTCCTTGTGAATGGCAATGTCATGGTAGTGCTGCGCCTCCAGCAGTCGGCGCAGCGGCAGGTGCTGGGTCGGGCCGTGCTCGAGCAGCAGCCAACCCTGCCGCACGATGTAATTGTGCGCCCGGTCGAGGATGGCCCGATAGGCCTCCATGCCGCCCGGCCCGGCATCCAGCGCGATGCGCGGCTCGAAACGCGCATCGCCCTGGGCGAGGTGGGGATCATCCTCCGCGACATACGGGGGGTTGCCGACCACCACGTTGAATTTCTCGCCCCGTACCGCGTCGAACCAGTCGCTCTCGCGAAATTCCACGTTGCCGATCTTCTGCAGGCGCGCGTTGAACCGCGCGACTTCGAGCGCCGCGCGGGAAATATCCACGCCGATGACGGTAGCGCGCGGTCGTTCGCGGGCGATCGCCAGCGACACGGCGCCCGAGCCCGTACCGAGGTCGAGGACGCGCACGTCCTCGTCCGGCGGCAGCTTCAGCAGGGCCTTCTCGACCAGCAATTCCGTTTCGGCCCGCGGAATCAGGACGTTCGGAGTCACTTTCAGCGGCATCGACCAGAATTCCCGGATGCCGGTCATGTAGGCGATCGGCTCGCCAGAGAAGCGCTGCCGCAGCAGGGCCTCGTAGCGCTCGGCATCGGTCTCGGAGAGCTGCTGCTCGGGCCACGCATGCAGGTAACTGCGGGGCTTCCTCAGCACCAGGCCCATGAGCAGCTCGGCCTCGAGGCGCGGGCTGTCGCTGACGGCGCGCAGGATGGACGCGCCGTCCTCGAGATACTGCTTGATGGAAAGGTCGAAGTCCGCGTCGCTCATGCCCGGTCCGATGTCCTGATCGGGCGTGTAGAATACGCGCAGCTTGCCGGCCGCGCGACTCCCGCAGCCGGCGCGGCGCCGCGGAGGGGCGATGAAGATCTACCGTAACGTGCTCGAGATGGTCGGCCGCACTCCGATGCTCGAGCTGGGTCGGCTCGATACCGGACCCTGCCGGCTGTTCCTCAAGCTCGAACTGGTGAACCCGGGCGGCTCCATCAAGGACCGCATCGGCATCTCCATGATCGAGCAGGCGGAGC
>DAOMOU010000119.1:0-6651 GCA_035444525.1 Gammaproteobacteria bacterium
GTAGGTATGCACGCTGATCTGGAAGCCGTCCACGTACTTGTCGCCGATCAGGCGCGCCCGCACCGCGGTGGTGATCCGCGAATCCGACGCGATCACGGCGGCGGGACGCTCGTCCTTGCCGACATAGTAGGCGCCGGCCGCCACCCCGCCGATGGCCAGCGGCACGCAGCCCGCCAGCAGCAGCGCAGCGGCGATCGCGAGGCCTGCGGCACGCACGCTCATTGCCCGGCGATCCGTGCTGGCGTCAAGCGAAATTCTTCGCCACGAAGTCCCAGTTGACCAGCTTCCAGAAGGCCTCCAGGTACTTGGGCCGCGCATTGCGGTAATCGATGTAGTAGGCGTGCTCCCAGACGTCGCAGGTCAGCAGCGGCTTGTCAGGGCCGGTCAGCGGCGTCGCGGCGTTGCCGGTCTGCACGATCGCCAGCTTGCCGTCCGGCTGCTTCACCAGCCACGCCCAGCCCGAGCCGAACAGCGTGACGGCCTTGTCGGAGAACTGCTTGTGGAACTCGTCGAAGGAACCGAAGGCCGCATCGATCGCCTTGGCGAGCGCGCCGCCGGGACGGCCGCCGCCGTCGGGCGACAGGCAATGCCAGTAGAAAGTGTGGTTCCAGACCTGGGCCGCGTTGTTGAACACGCCGCCGTCGCTGCCGCGCACGATGTCCTCGAGCGACGCATCGGCAAACTTCGTGCCCCCGATCAGGCCGTTCAGTTTCTCGACATAGGTGCGATGGTGCTTGCCGTAGTGGAACTCCAGCGTCTCCCTGGAGATGTGCGGCTCCAGTGCGTCCATTGCGTAAGGCAAATCGGGCAGGGTGTGCGCCATGGCGGACTCCTCGAAAATTCGTAGCTGCTTGAATTTCGGGACTTTCGTCCCAAGCGAAAGGTTGCAAGTATACCAGAGCGTCGGTGCGCGCCACGGCGTCCGGGCCACCGCCGGACCCCGCAGGCTATACTGCCGCGCGCCGCCCGGAGTACCGCCCATGTCGCAGCCCCCGCTTCCCCCGGACATCGCCGCCGTCGTCGCCCGTGCCCTCGCGGAGGACATCGGGCCGGGCGACGTCACCGCGGACCTGGTGCCCGCGGATCGCCGTGCCCGGGCCACCGTCGTCAGCCGCGAGGACGCCGTGCTGTGCGGCGCGGCCTGGTTCGACGAGGTCTTCGCCCAGCTCGACCCGGCGGTTTCGGTCGCCTGGGAAGTGCGCGACGGTGCGGCCATCGGCGCCGGCACGGTGCTGTGCCGCCTGGAGGGACCCGCCCGCCCCCTGCTCAGCGGCGAACGCACCGCCTTGAACTTCCTGCAGTCGCTGTCGGGCACGGCGACGGTCACACAGCGCTTCGCGGCGCAGGTGGCCGGCACGGGCTGCCGCGTACTCGACACTCGCAAGACGCTGCCCGGCCTGCGCTCGGCGCAGAAGTACGCGGTCGCCTGCGGCGGCGGCACCAACCACCGCCACGGCCTGTACGACGCCATCCTCATCAAGGAAAACCACATCTTCGCCGCCGGCGGCATTGCCGCCGCGCTGGCCGCGGCGCGGGCGGCGCACCCGGAGCTGTCGGTGGAGATCGAGGTGGAGTCGCTGGACGAGCTCGAGGCGGCGCTCGACGGCCGCGCCGACATCGTGCTGCTCGACAATTTCCCGCTCGAGCAGCTGCGCGAGGCCGTGGCCCGCACGCGCGGGCGGCCCGGCTGCGCCACCCGCCTGGAAGCCTCCGGCAACGTCGAACTCGCCAACGTGCGTGCCATCGCCGAGACCGGCGTGGACTTCGTCTCGGTGGGCGGGCTCACCAAGCATTTGCGCGCGGTGGACCTGTCGATGCGCTTCCGCCTCGAGGACGCCGCCCGGGCCTGAGCAGCCCCTGTTGCAGCGCACTATCACGGCGCCCGGCCGGGCCCTGCTGCAACGCCGCGATCTGCTGTTAATTCAAACGTTTGTTGGAGTGGTCACGCTGCCGCAAGCGATTGTTTTTGCGGTGCGAAAGGCGAATCCCAACGAATGTTTGAATCGAAGACCTGCTTGCTTGCCGGGCCCGGATTCCGTGGGTTATAAGCGGATGATGCAGTGCGGCAGCATGGTCGCAGGATGCATGCGCGGCCCGAGCAAACACAGGCGGAGAGCAACATGTCCGGAATCACCTGGCTTCTTCTGATCCTCGTCGTGGCCGGCGTGCTCGCCTACCGGCGCAGCCCGCTGCCGGTCTGGACCGGCGCCGCCGCGGTCCTGCTGCTTGCGGTGCAACTCGCCGGCAACGGTCTCGCGCCGGTGCCGTGGATCGTGTTCGCGGTTGTCGCGGGCCTGCTCAACTTCAAGCCGCTGCGCCGCGCAACGCTCAGCAAGCCCTTGCTGAAGTGGTTCAAGTCGGTGCTGCCGCCGATGTCGGCGACCGAGAAGGACGCCATCGATGCGGGCACGGTGTGGTGGGACGCCGAGCTGTTCAGCGGCCGGCCGAACTGGACCACCCTGCTGCGCACGCCGCGCGCCGAGCTGAGCGAAGAGGAGCGCGCCTTCCTCGACGGCCCGGTCGAGGACCTGTGCCGCATGCTCGACGACTGGAAGATCAACCAGGAGCTCAACGACCTGCCGCCCGAGGTCTGGACCTTCCTCGGCAAGCATCGCTTCTTCGGCATGATCATTCCCAAGGAGTATGGCGGGCTGGACTTCTCGGCGCGTGCCCAGTCGGAGGTGGTGGTGAAGATCGCCAGCCGCAGCGGTACGGCGGCCGTAACGGTGATGGTGCCGAATTCGCTCGGCCCCGGCGAGCTGCTGATGCACTACGGCACCCACGAGCAGAAGCAGCACTACCTGCCGCGGCTCGCACGCGGCGAGGAAATCCCCGCCTTCGCCCTGACCGGCCCCTGGGCGGGGTCCGACGCCGGCTCCATGCCGGACATCGGCGTGGTCTGCAAGGGCGAGTACAAGGGCAAGGAAGTGCTCGGCTTCCGCGTCAACTGGCAGAAGCGCTACATCACGCTCGGACCGATCGCCACCCTCCTCGGGCTGGCCTTCAAGGCCGAGGACCCCGACGGCCTGCTCGGCGGCAAGCGCGAGCTGGGCATCACCTGCGCACTGATTCCGACCGGCACGCCCGGCGTGGAGATCGGCCTGCGCCACAACCCCGGCGGCGCCTTCATGAACGGCCCGAACAGCGGCAAGGACGTGTTCGTGCCGATGGAATGGGTGATCGGCGGACAGGCCCAGGTGGGCAACGGCTGGAAGATGCTGATGGACTGCCTGTCGGTCGGCCGCGCCATCTCCCTGCCGGCGCTCGGCACGGCCGGCGGCAAGGCGGCGGCGCGCATGTCCGGCGCCTACGCGCGGGTGCGCCGCCAGTTCAAGATCCCGATCGGCCGCTTCGAGGGCATCGAGGAGCCGCTGGCGCGCATCGCGGGCGTCACCTACCGCATGGACGCGGCGCGCGTGCTGACGGCGACGGCGCTGGATCTCGGCGGCAAGCCGTCGGTGCTGTCGGCGATCCTCAAGTACAACAACACCGAGGGCATGCGCCAGGCCATCAACGACGCGATGGACATCCACGCCGGGCGCGCGGTGTGCCTCGGGCCGAGCAACTACCTGCAGCAGACCTACCAGACGGTGCCGGTGGCCATCACGGTCGAGGGTGCCAACATCCTCACCCGCAGCATGATCATCTTCGGCCAGGGGGCGATCCGCTGCCATCCCTACGTGCTGAAGGAAATGCTCGCCGCGGCCAACGACGACGCCCAGGCGGGGCTCAAGGCTTTCGACGAGGCCTTCTTCGCGCATGTCGGCTTCACCATCAGCAACCTGGTGCGCTCCTTCGTGCTGGCGCTCACCGGCGCGCGCTTCGTCGCGGCGCCGGATCTCGGCCCGACCGCCGTTTACGCGCAGCGCCTGACGCGCATGAGCGCCTCCTTCGCGCTGCTCGCCGACGTGGCGATGCTGATGCTGGGCGGCGACCTGAAGCGGCGCGAGAAGATCTCCGGGCGCTTCGCCGACATCCTCAGCCACCTCTACATGGCCTCGGCGGTGCTCAAGCGCTTCGAGGACGACGGCCGGCCGGCCGCCGACCTGCCGATCGTGCGCTGGGCGCTGGACGATTCGCTGGCGATCATCGAGGAGCGGCTCGACGGCATCCTGCGCAACTTCCCGGTGGCGGGCGTGGGTGCAGTGCTACGGCCCTTCGTGCTGCCGCTGGGGCGTCGTCACAAGGGCGCCTCCGACCGTCTCGGCCACGAGGTGGCGTCGCTGCTGCTCAGTCCCTCCGAGACGCGCGACCGGCTCACCGACGGCCTGTTCATGGACCTGAAACGCGACGATCCCATGGGCCTGATGGAGCTGGCGCTGGAGAAGGTCATCGCGGCGGAGGCGGTCGAGCGCAAGCTGGCCAAGGGCCTCGGCGCGAGCGTCAACACGCTGAACATGGAAGCGGTGCTGGCGAAGGGCGTCGCCGAGGGCGTGATCAACGACCTCGAGGCCGAGGAAGTTCGCGAGGCGATGGCCATCACGGCCGAGGCCATCGCGGTGGATGACTTCCCGGGCAAGCCGAAGAAGGCCGGCCAGCAGGCCGCCTGAAAAGGGGACACTCCCCATTAATAGGGGACACTCCCCAATTCCACGCGGAATTGGGGAATGTCCCCAATTACATCACCGGTATGCGGAACAAGAGCGCGTGGCCGCCGCCGAAGGCCAGCCACCACCACGCGGCGCCGCCGGCCGCGAGCGCAACGCCGTCCCACAGCAGCGAAGGTGCGTGCGCCGGCGCTCGCCACGGCCGCCGGTACGAATCGAACAGCACCACCAGCGCCCAGGCCAGGAAGCCGCCGAACAGCACCAGGTCGGCGACCCGCCCGTTCACCAGCAGGTGCAGGGCCGCCCAGGCCACCGTGGCGAGCATCATCGGGTGCCGCAGCGCGGCGCGCAGCCGGCCCGGCAGGTAGGCTGACAGGAACACCACCAGCACCGGCAGCATCGCCAGCCCGACGGCCATGCGCACCCAGCCGGGCGCCGGACCCCACAGCACGGGGCTGGCCCAGCGGACCTCGCCATAGCCGATCAGGATGAGCAGGAAGCCGGCCAGCGACACGACCGAATAGACCGCCTTCCACGGCAGCAGCCCCAGCCTGGCGATCATGCGCTCCCGGTACGCCGGCGCCGCCACGCGCACCAGGTGTGCGCCGAAAAACACCACGAGGCCCAGCATCAGCATCGTCATGGGGAACTCTCCGGAGGAAACTCCGGACAGCTTAGCAGGCCGGCCGGGCTAGCGAATCTCGCGGACCGCGAACTCCGGGTCCATGATGCGCCGCGGCTCGCCGACGCCGTAGCCCTGCGCGTAGTCCACGCCCATGCCGCGCAGCATGGTGATGAGTTCCTTGTTCTCGACGAACTCGGCGATGGTCTGCTTGCCGGTGAGATGGCCGATCTCGTTGATCGAGCGGACCATCTCGCGGTCGATCGGGTCGTGCAGGATCTCCTTCACGAAGCTGCCGTCGATCTTGAGGAAATCCACCGGGAAGTGCTTGAGGTAGCCGAAGGAAGACAGCCCGGTGCCGAAATCGTCCAGCGCGAAGCGGCAGCCGAGTTCCTTCAGCGAATTGATGAAGCGATTCGCCTGCGAATAGCTGGCGATGGCGGCGGTCTCGGTGATCTCGAAGCAGATCTTGGACGCGTCCAGCCCGCTGCGCTCGAACTGCTCGATCACGAAGGGCAGGAACTTGTCGTCGCACAGGCTCTGGCCGGAGAGATTGATGGAGCACATCGCGAGCCGCTCGCGCTCGTCGGCCTCGGAAACCAGCCAGCGGAAGGCGTTGGTAATCACCCAGCGGTCGATGCTCGGCGTCAGGCCGTAGCGCTCGGCGGCATTGATGAACACATCCGGCGCGATGATCTGGCCCTGCTCGTCGCGCATGCGCAGCAGCAGCTCGTAGTGCGCGCCGGTGGACTGGTCGTGCAGCGGCATGATGGGCTGGCGGAACAGCTCGAAGCGCGATTCCTCCAGCGCGTTGTTGATGCGCGCCGCCCATTGCATCTCGCGGCGCCGGCGCATCAGGTCGATGTCGTTTTCCTGCCAGGTCTGCACGCGGTTGCGGCCGGATTCCTTGGCCGCCGCGCAGGCGCTGTCAGCCGCCGTCAGCAGCTCCGCCACGCTGGCGGTCTCCGGCACGATCGGCACCACGCCGATGCTGGCGCCGAGCCGGAAGCTGCGGTCCTCCCAGACGAAGCGGAAGTCCTGCACCGCCTTGAGCAGCGCCTCGGCCGTCTCGACGGCCTCGTCGAGCGTGCAGTTCTCGAGCAACACGCCGAACTCGTCTCCGCCGAGCCGCGCCAGCGTGTCGCGCCAGCGGATCTTCGACTTCAGCAAGGCGCCGAGCTGGCCGAGCAACGCGTCGCCGGCCATGTGCCCGCAGGAATCGTTGATGATCTTGAACTGGTCGAGGTCCATGTAGCAGAGCGCGTACTGCGCCTCGCGCGCGCGCCCCATCTTGAGCGCCCGCTCCAGCCGCGCCTCGAACTCGCGCCGGTTCACC
This sequence comes from Gammaproteobacteria bacterium, assembly GCA_035444525.1. Lineage (GTDB taxonomy): Bacteria > Pseudomonadota > Gammaproteobacteria > Steroidobacterales > XN24 > XN24. The sequence goes on from DAOMOU010000119.1 coordinate 6,506, forward strand.
AGGCCGGTCAGCATGTCGTGGCTGGCGTGGTAGGACAGCCGGCGATTGAGCTCGCGCGCCTCGCTCACGTCGTGGAACACCAGCACGCCGCCGATCACCTGGCCCATGTCGTTGCGGATCGGCGCCGCGCAGCTCTCGACGTACAG
>DAOMOU010000120.1:0-6645 GCA_035444525.1 Gammaproteobacteria bacterium
AATGCGCACGTGCTCGTCGATCTTGTAGATGCTGGCGTTGAACTGCCCGAGCTCCACCACGTCGGCGCCGGTCGGCGCGATGAAGCGGCCGTCCGAGGTGCCGCCGCCGGTGGACAGCTCGGGATCCACGCCGGCGATCTCGCGCACCACCGCGCGCACCGCCTCGAGGAACGGGCCGCCGCGCGTCAGGAAGGGCCGGCCGGCGTCGCGCCAGGCGATCGTGTAGTCCAGCCCGTGGCGGTCCAGCACCTCGTGGATGCGCGCCTGCAATCCCTCGAAGGTCTGCTCGGTCGAGTAGCGGATGTTGAACTTCAGTTCGGCCGAGCCCGGCGTGACGTTGCGAAAGCCGGTGCCGGAGTGCAGGTTGGTGAGCTGGAAGCTGGTCGGCGGGAAGGACTCGTTGCCGGCGTCCCATTCCAGCGTGACCAGTTCGGCAAGCACGGGTGCCAGCTTGTGCAGCGGGTTCACCGCTGACTCGGGATATGCGACATGGCCCTGCACGCCGTGCACCACCAGGTCGCCGGACAACGAGCCGCGCCGCCCGATGCGCAGCATGTCGCCGAGCCGCTCGCGGCTGGACGGTTCGCCGACCAGGCACCAGTCGATTTTCTCGCCGCGCGCCTCGAGCCGCTCGATCACGGCCCGGGTGCCGTCCTTCGCCGGGCCCTCTTCGTCGCTGGTGATCAGGAACGCGATCGAGCCGGCCGGCGCGGGATTGCCCGCCAGGTATTCCTCGCAGGCCACCACCATGGCCGCCAGGCTGGCCTTCATGTCGGCCGTGCCGCGGCCCCACAGCTGGCCGTCGCGCTCGGTGGGCACGAAGGGCTGCGAGCGCCAGGTCTCCACCGGGCCGGTCGGCACCACGTCGGTGTGGCCCGCGAAACACAGCAGCGGGCCCTCGCTCCCCAGCCGCGCCCAGAAATTGTCGACCTCGCCGACCCGCATGCGCTCGATGCGGAAACCCAGCGGCTCGAGCCGCCGGATCATCAGTTCCTGGCAGTCGGCGTCGTCCGGGGTGATGGAGGGTCGGGCCACCAATGCCTTAGTGAGCTCAAGTACTTGTGACAAAAACTTAATCCTGTTTAGAGGCCAAGTGTGGCGGCCGGAAGCCCTTGAAAAACAACGTGCCGGACGGCCGGGCGACGGTCGGCCGGGCGCCCCGCCGGCAGCGACGGCGGCCCCGATTATGGCCGGTCGCGGCGAATTGTGACATCGGCGCCGGCTTGTCATCTTCATGTAACAGGCGGCGCTTAGGGTATGCCCCGTTCCCGGCACGGCCGGTTTTTTGACGACATCTCCAAACGCTATCCAAGGAGTCTACGAATGACCCGCAAGTTTCTCGCGCTTGGCGCCGGTCTGGTCCTCTCCGTCTCGGCCTTCGGCCAGGCGCTGCAGGTGGATCCGGCCCTGCCAGACTACAAGCCCGCCTCCGGCGTTTCCGGCAACCTGAAGTCCATCGGTTCCGACACGCTGAACAACCTGATGGCCCTGTGGGCCGAGGGCTTCCGCTCGGCCTACCCGAACGTCCAGATCGAGATCGAGGGCAAGGGCTCGGGCACCGCGCCGCCGGCGCTGATCGGCGGCAACGCCCAGTTCGGCCCCATGTCCCGGCCGATGAAGTCGGCCGAGATCCAGGAGTTCGAGAAGCGCTACGGCTATCCGCCGACCGCCATTCGCGGCGCGGTGGACGCCCTGGCCGTGTACGTCCACAAGGACAACCCGATCTCCTGCCTGTCGCTGCAGCAGGTCGACGCGATCTTCTCGAAGACCCGCAACGGCGGTCACCCGCAGAACATCACCACCTGGGGTGACGTCGGCCTGACCGGCGAGTGGGCCAGCCGCCCGATTTCCATCTACGGCCGCAACTCGGCCTCCGGCACCTACGGTTACTTCAAGGAAGTCGCGCTGTTCAACGGCGACTACAAGGACGAAGTGAAGGAACAGCCGGGGTCGTCGACGGTGGTGCAGGGCGTGGCCTCCGATATCGGCGGCATCGGCTACTCGGGTGTCGGCTACAAGACCGCCGACGTGCGCTCCGTGCCGCTGAAGACGGACGCCGACAGCGGTTGCTTCGATGCGCTGGCCGAGCACGCGGTGTCGGGCGACTACCCGATCGCGCGCTTCCTCTACATCTACGTCAACAAGAACCCGAACGAGCCGCTCGACCCGGTGCGCGGCGAGTTCATCCGCTACGTGTACTCCAAGCAGGGCCAGGAGGCGGTCGTCCGCGACGGCTACTTCCCGGTGCTGGCGCCGCTGGCGGAGCAGGACCTGAAGGCTTTCGGCCTGAAGTAAACCCTGCGGGGGTTTTATACTGCAGCGGTGCGGGGTTTTCCCGCACCGCTGCATGATTTCTGGAAGTCACCTCCAGGCGGGGTGGAGAGCAGATGGAAAGCAAGACCACGAGCCCGGCGGGCGGCAGCGACGCGCATGCCTTCATCGTGCACCGGCGCGAAAAGTCCACCAAGAAATCCGTGCTGCTGGGCGACAAGCTCGCCAACTGGTCCATCACCATCGGCGGCCTGCTGGTCATCGTCGCCGTCATCACCATCATGGTGTTCCTGATCTCCGTGGCCATGCCGCTGGCGGGCCGCGGCGAGCTGCAGGAGCACCGCGTCTACGAACTGGCCACCGCCAAGCCCGTCGCCTGGCTGAACACGGACGAGTACACCACCACCGCGATCCGTGTCGCGGCCGACGGCGCGGTCAGCGCCTTCCACATTCCCACCGGCACTTTCCTGTCCTCGGCCCAGCTGGATTTTGCCGACCGTGCTACGGCCGTGGCCGGCATCGTGACGCGTGAGCAGGTGGCCTTTGGTTTCGCCGACGGCACGGTGCGCTTCGGGCAGTTCGGCTTCGACATCGGCGTGGTGCGGCCGGACCAGGTGCCGTCGGGCCGCCAGCCGCTGACCGAGCGCGACAGCGTCGCCGGCGCGACGGTCTATCGCGAAATGCCCACCGGCGATTACCGCACCGTGGCGCCGGGCTGGTCGGTCGATGCCCCGCAGCAGGTATCGGATTTCGCCATCGTGGCGCTCGACTACCGCGTCGGCGGCACCGTGGAACGGCCGACCCGCTCCTTCGTCACCATGGACGCGGCCGGCGTGGCGCGCATCTCGCGGGCCGTGGTCCAGCGCAATCTCATGACCGGCGCCGAGACCGTGCGGCTCACCTCGAGCACCCTGCCGACCTTGCCGGAGGGCACGGTCGTGACCCGGGTGCTGATGAACAGCGCGGCGGATCGCGTCATCGTCGCCACCGACGACGGCACGCTGTACCGCTACGACGTGCGCGATTTCAACAACCCGGTGCTGGCCGAGACCACCCGGGCCTTCGACAGCGACGTGGCGATCACGGCGATGGACTTTCTCAACGCCGAGCACGCCATGGTGGTCGGCGGATCCAACGGCGCGGTGGACGTGTTCTTCCGGCTCGAGCAGCCGGATGCGGACACCACCGACGGCTATCGCCTGGTGCGCGCCCGCAGCCACGAAAACCAGGGCACGCCGATCGTCGGCATCTCGGTGGCGCAACGCAAGAAAGCCATGGTGACGCTCGGCGCCGACGGCAGTGCCTGGGTGCGTTACTCGACCGCGGATCGCACCATGTTCCGCCTGCAGCGGCAGAGCGACCCGGCGGTGGACGCCGCGCTGATGCTGATGCCGCGCATGGACGGCCTGCTGCTGACCGACCGGCAGGGGCGGGTGGATTCGTGGAGCTTCTACTTTCCCCATCCAGAGACCACGCTCAAGGCGCTGTTCGGCAAGCTCTGGTACGAGGGCTACCCGGAGCCGACCTTCACCTGGCAGTCGTCATCCGGGACGGACGTGTTCGAGCCCAAGTACTCGCTGGTGCCGCTGATCTTCGGCACCCTTAAGGCGACCTTTTACGCGCTGCTGTTTGCGGTGCCGATCTCGCTGCTCGGCGCCATCTACACCTCCGAGTTCCTGCATCGCAAGGTGCGCGCCTCGGTGAAGCCGGTGATGGAAATGATGGAGTCGCTGCCCACCGTGGTGCTCGGCTTCGTCGCCGCGCTGGTGCTGGCGCCGCTGGTGGAGGAGTGGATCGCGGCGGTGCTGCTGGCCTTCGTGTCCATCCCGATGGGGCTGATGCTCGGCGCCTACGGCTGGCAGATGCTGCCGCCGGCGGCGGCGCTGCGCCTCGGTGGTATCCCGAAATTCCTGTTCATGACCGCTGCGATTTTCGTGTTCGGCTTCGTGGCGTACCTGCTCGGCCCGTCCTTCGAGCGGGCGCTGTTCTACGGCGACTTCAAGGCCTGGGTGAACGGCGACATGGGCACGGGCCTGCCGTTCCTGTTCCTGGTCGGCTTCCCGTTGTCCTTCATGCTGGTGACCTTCGGCTTCGGCCGCTGGTACGGCCACCACTGGCGGCTGCTGCTGCGTGAGCGGCCGCGCGAGTCGGCCGGCCGGCTCGATTTCCTCCGCTGGGTGGTGTTCGTCGCCGCCGCCGCCGCGATCTCGTGGGCCGTCGCCGCGCTGCTGACCGTGGCCGGCTACGATCCGCGCGGCGGCTTCATCGACAGCTACTCGCAGCGCAACGCGCTGGTGGTCGGCTTCGTCATGGGCTTCGCGGTGATCCCGAACATCTACACCCTGGCCGAGGATGCGCTCAACTCCGTGCCCTCGCACCTGCGCGCCGCCTCGCTGGCCTCCGGGGCCACCCCGTGGCAGACCGCCATGTGGGTGATCCTGCCGGTGGCGGCGTCCGGGGTGTTCTCGGCGGTCATGATCGGCATGGGCCGCGCGGTCGGCGAGACCATGATCGTGGTGATGGCCGCCGGCAACACGCCGGTGCTCGAGTGGAACATATTCTCGGGCCTGCGCACCCTGTCGGCCAACATCGCCGTCGAGCTGCCCGAGGCGGTCAAGGACAGCACGCTGTACCGCACGCTGTTTCTCGCCGCGCTGACGCTGTTCGTCATGACCTTCGTCATCAACACGCTCGCCGAGCTGGTGCGCCAGCGCTTCCGCAAGCGCGCCTTCCAGCTGTGATTCCGGAGAACCCGCACATGGCCAGCACCGCAGACACCGCCGCCGGCGCCGCCACCGAAGCCGCCCAGCCGCGCTACGGCGTGCGCAAGTACAGCGCCGACCTCTCGGCGGTCGGCGAGCCCTGGTTGTGGGGCCTCGGCGGCGCGCTCGCGCTGGGCATCATCCTGGTGGCGGGCTTCCTCACCATGATCTTCTGGAACGGCGTCTCGACCTTCTGGCCCAAGCCGATCGAGGTCGTCACGCTGACGGACGGCACGGTGGTGGCCGGCGAGCCGACGCGTTCTGGCGTTTACCGTGTCGGCGCGAACGTCCGGGAAGGCCTGTCGCCCGAGGCGCTGGCCATGATCGACGCCAACGACGGCTTCGCGCACCGCGTGCTGTACCGCTCCGCCAATTTCGACCTGTACGGCGACGACTTCCGCTGGGTGTCGGACTACGAGGTGGCCGGGGTCGAGCGGCCGACGGACTTCTTCCTGCTGGAACGACAGGAATGGGGGCCGTTCGTCGGCCGGATCGCCGGCCTGACGCTGGACGGCCGGGAACGCCGGCTGGAGGACTACGGCTATCGCGAGCTCAGGCGCGCTCAGGCCCAGGCCCGCCAACGGTTCGAGGCGATCCGCCACATCGAACAGAAGGACATCGGCCGGGTCAACTACTACATCGAGCGGGAGCGGCTCGCACTGCGACGCGTGCAGCTGCGCCACGGCGAGGACTCCGAGCAGTACCGTGCGCAGCAGCCGCAGACCGCGGCCCGCATCGCCGAACTCCAGCAGGAGTTCGCCGCGCACCAGGCGCGCATCACCGAGATCCGCACACGCGACCGGGGTGACTGGCTGCTGCTCGAGGAAGTCGGCGGGCGCAGCAAGCAGCAGCTGCTCTCCGAGGTGGTGCGACTGTATCCGGCCAACGACCTCAGCGGATTGCAGAAGATCGGCATCTACCTGTCGCGCTGGAAAGAGTTCCTGACCGCGGAGCCGCGCGAGGCCAACACCGAGGGCGGGGTGCTGCCGGCGATCTTCGGCACCGTGGCCATGACGCTCATCATGGTGGTGATCGTGGCGCCCTTCGGCGTGATCACGGCGCTGTACCTGCGCGAGTACGCCAAGCAGGGCCGCATCGTGTCCATCGTGCGGGTGTCGGTGAACAACCTGGCCGGCGTGCCGTCGATCGTGTTCGGCGTGTTCGGCCTCGGCTTTTTCGCCTACACCATGGGCGTGAGCATCGACCAGCTGTTCTATCCGGAGCGCCTGCCCAGTCCGACCTTCGGCACCGGCGGCATCCTCTGGTCGGCGCTGACCCTCGCGTTGCTGACCGTGCCGGTGGTGATCGTGGCCGCCGAAGAGGCGCTCGCCGCGGTGCCGCGCTCCATGCGCGAGGGCTCGCTGGCCTGCGGCGCTTCCAAGTGGCAGACCATCCGGCGCGTGGTGCTGCCGCGCGCCATGCCCGGCATCATGACCGGGCTGATCCTCGCCATGGCGCGCGGCGCCGGCGAGGTGGCGCCGCTGATGCTGGTCGGCGTGGTGAAGCTGGCGCCGATGCTGCCGGTGGACGGCTTCTATCCCTTCCTGCACCTCGAGCGCAGCTTCATGCACCTCGGCTTCCACATCTTCGACGTCGGCTTCCAGTCGCGCAA
>DAOMOU010000121.1:0-2307 GCA_035444525.1 Gammaproteobacteria bacterium
GCCAGCAGCGCCGGGTCGGCGCCGAACACCAGCATCACGCCGAGGTCGACGGCAATGACAATCCCGGCAACGGCCAGCGCGAACAGCAGCACCAGCCGCGTGGTGTTGCGTCGGGCCTGGGCCTGGCGTTCGAAGAAGTTCATTGACGGCGGGGATTCGGAATTCGGGATTGGGGATTCGGAAAGTCAACGGCATCGGGTGTCGGGAAGGAAGCGGCGGAATCCTCGCTCGCGGCTCTCCCGAATCCCCAATCCCGAATTCCGAATCCCCGCTCCTTCAGAACTGCACCTTCGGCGCCTCGCGCACCTCGGCCTTGTCCGCCGGGATGTCGAGCAGCGCGGCCTGGGCAAAGTTGAACATGCCCGCGAGGATGTTCGAGGGAAACACTTCGCGCTTGTTGTTGTAGGCCATCACCGAGTCGTTGTAGGCCTGCCGGGCGAAGGCGACCTTGTTCTCGGTACTGGTCAGCTCCTCGGTCAGCTGCATCATGTTCTGGCTGGCCTTGAGGTCCGGGTAGGCCTCGACCACCGCCAGCAGGCGCCCCAGCGCGCCGTTCAGCATGCCCTGCGACGCGGCCAGCTCGGCCATCGCCGAGGGATCGCCGGGGTTGGCCTTGGCCGCATTCAGGCCCGAGATCGCCGCGCCGCGCGCCGCGATCACCGCTTCGAGCGTCTGCCGCTCGTGGGAGAGATAGCCCTTGGCGGTCTCGACCAGGTTCGGGATCAGGTCGAAGCGCCGCTGCAGCTGCACGTCGATCTGCGCGAAGGCGTTCTTGAACGCATTCCGGGCGGTGACCAGTCCGTTGTAGATGCCCATCGCCCAGCCGCCGACCGCGACGACGATCACGATCAGGATTACCAGAAGAATCAATCCACTCACCGTCATTCCTCCCCTTGTTCATGCAATTCCGGGCACAGGCGCCTATGATCGCCTGCAGCGAGAGCATACGCAGGGGGCAGTCCCGATGAAAGCGAACCTCCATCGACCCCGCCGGACGCGCCTTGGCTGTGCGCTGCTGGTCGGGGTGCTGTCGGTGATCGCGCTTTCGAGTACCGCCCAGACTCCGTTGGCCTGGCAACCAGACGCGACGCCGGCGACGAATGTGACGCCCGCACCGGCGGCGCAGGCCTGGCCGTCCGACCGCCCCGCCCCGCTGCCCGCGGACATCGAGCGCAGGCCATTGGCCTCGGGCTTCGACGTGCGCGTGTTCGAAGCGATGGCCCAGGACCTCGTCGCCAACCAGCGCGTGCCGGGACTGGCGATGGCGATCGTGCACGACGGCAAGGTGCTCAGCGCACGTGGCTACGGCATCACCGACGTCTCCCACGCCGAGCCGGTCGACGCACACACGGTGTTCCGCCTCGCCTCGCTGTCGAAATCCTTCGCCGGCACCCTGACCGGCATGCTGGTGTCCGAGGGCGCGCTGCGCTGGGACAGCCGCGTCGCCGATTTCATGCCGAGCCTGCAGTTCGCCGACCCGGGTGCCGCGCGCCAGCTGACCGTCGCCGACGTGCTCAGCCACCGCGTCGGCCTCGCCCACCACACCTACGACCGCGACATCGAGGCCAACGCCGACTACCACAACCTCGTGCAGCGCTTCGCCGCGGCGCCGATGAGCTGCGCGCCGGGCCAGTGCTACGGCTACCAGAACGTCGCCTTCAGCCTGGTCGGCGACGTGGTGTTCGCCGCCAGCGGGCAGTTTTACAGCGAGGCGGTGGCGCGCCGGATCTTCAAGCCGCTGGGCATGAACGACGCCAGCCTCGGCCTCGACGGCATCACCGCCAGCACACGCTGGGCCAGGCCGCACGTGCGCGCCGGCGCCGGCTGGAAATCGCTGATGCCCAAGCCGACCTACTACCGGCTCGCACCCGCCGCCGGCGTCAACGCCAGCATCACCGACATGGCGCAGTACCTGCTCGCACAGGGCGGACACCGCACCGAGGTGCTGCCGGCGCCGCTGCTGGCGACGCTGCAGGCGCCGATCGTCGGCACGCCGACCGAGCTGCGCGGTTCGTCCTGGCGACGCGAGCGCCTCAATGCCGCCGGCTACGGACTGGGCTGGCGCATCTACGACTACGCCGGCCACCGCATGGTCTTCCACGGCGGCGCGGTGCAGGGCTACCGCGGGCTGATGGCGATGCTGCCCGAGCGCGACCTCGGCGTCGTGGTGCTCTGGAACAGCAACAGCTCGCTGCCGTCGGGCCTGCTGCCGACCATCCTCGATCGCGCGATCGGCCTGCCGGCGCACCGCTGGCTGGACGTCGACCCCGACATCGAGAGCCTGTACGCCACGGCCGACGATGCCGC
>DAOMOU010000121.1:2407-6548 GCA_035444525.1 Gammaproteobacteria bacterium
AAAAAACTCCCTCTCCGCCTGGGCGTGCGGAGAGGGAGCTTCGGTTACGGCTAATCGGGATGCTTAGATCAGCGGGGTCGGCGTTGCCGGCAGCGCTGCCGCCTTGGCCTTCTTCTTGGCCGGCTTCTTGGCGGCGGTCTTCTTCTTCGCGACCTTCTTCTTGGCGGCCTTCTTCGCAGGCTTCTTGGCAGTCTTCTTGGCAGCCTTCTTGGCCGGCTTCTTGGCGGTCTTCTTCTTCGCGACCTTCTTCTTGGCGGCCTTCTTCGCAGGCTTCTTGGCAGTCTTCTTGGCAGCCTTCTTGGCCGGCTTCTTGGCGGTCTTCTTCTTCGCGACCTTCTTCTTGGCGGCTGCCTTCTTCGTCGCGACCTTCTTCTTGGCGGCCCTGAGGCGGCTGGCCAGGGTCTTCTTGGCTGGCTTCTTCTTGGCTACCTTCTTCTTCGCGACCTTCTTGGTGGTCTTCTTGGTGGTCTTCTTGGTGGCTTTCTTCGCAGGTTTCTTGGCAACCTTCTTCTTCGTAGCTTTCTTCGCGGCCATGTGATGGCTCTCCTCGTCAGTTGACTTGCAGTACGACTGCCCAGTTTCAAGCAGCGCGCGGGTATCGGACCCGTGCACAACCGCCAGCGCGCCAGGCGCGCTGGAACGGATTCGGCTGGAACAACGCGACCGGGGGATCGCTGTTCCGGAAAGACGGAATGACCTGCGGCTCGGTGCGACACAGGTGCATGGAAAAGAGGGGTGGCGTTTTCGCAGCGGAGACGATGCCTTCATCCACCTTGCAGAAGTCCGGGGCGGAGTTCTTTTTTATGCTGCGTGTTTTCGCTGTGTGCTGACTCACTCGCTTCGGCGGCAACGTCTGTTGGGCGAAACCTAATCACGGTTTTTTCAACTGTCAACACCCTGCGCGGAAATTTTTCCCGGCCGTGCCGCCAACCTGCTCCGCAGTTCCCTCCCCGCATCCACCCGTGAAGCACGACCGACATTCACGACGCGTCGCCATCGCTTGCGCAGCACGCGAACGAAAGCGCGGAAAACAAGTGTCTTTTCCATCGCCGCGTCGACACCGCGCGTTCGCACGCGCGACGTGCGACGCGTCGAGGCGCGCGCGCGCGATGCGTCCGCAGGCGTTCGCAACGTCGCAAAACAATTGCTGAAGACAAGACCGATTTCGCGCCGCACAACCCCGTTTGCGCCAAAACTGCGCAAACTTTCCGGACGCCGTGGCGACTCCCGGACACGCTTGCGGCGACTGTCTGGCGGCATGCGCGGCTGGTTCGACGGAAGTCGAACGCGTGCGATGAGGGGGAAGTCCGGGCAGTGCATCCGGCGTTTCGCCGGTCGCGATGGACGGTGCCCGGTGCGCCGCCCACCGACGAAGGCGACGGATGCACGGCATCCGTCGCCTGGACGACTCAGTGGTCGTCTTCCTCGAGCAGCTCGGCGTAGTCGTCCGGAGCGAGCAGGTCGTTGAGCTGGTCGGGTTCGCTGGCTTCGACCACGTACAGCCAGCCTTCGCCGTAGGCGTCCTCGTTGATGGTTTCCGGCTTGTCGGCCAACGCCGTGTTGACCGCGGTGACGGTGCCCGACACCGGCGCGTACACGTCGGACGCGGCCTTCACCGACTCCACCACGGCACAGGACGTGCCGGCCTCGATGCTGTCGCCGACCGCCGGCAGCTCGACGTAGACCAGGTCGCCGAGCAGGCCCTGGGCATGGTCGGAAATGCCGATCGTGACCTTGCCATCACCTTCGACACGCGCCCATTCGTGGGACTTCATGAACTTCAGGTCGCCAGGGATCTCGCTCATCTTGGACTCCGGTCTTGCGGGGGTTCTGGGGAAGTGGGACTAGTGTAGCGAAGCCTACCGGCGACGCGGCAAGCGCCGTCGGTCGGGGAACAATGTCACTGCGGCTTGCCGTCGCGGACGAAGGGGAACTTGACCACGCGCAGCGGCACCTCGCGGCCGCGGATGTCGACACGGACGCCGTCGGCGACGTCGCCGGCCGGCACCCGTGCGAACGCGATCGCCTTGCCCAGCGTGGGCGAGAAGGTGCCGGAGAGGATCTCGCCCTCTCCGTTGCCGGTCAGCACCTTCTGGCCGTGGCGCAGCACGCCCTTCTCGTCCATCACCAGGCCGATCATCTGCCGCGGGGCGCCGTCGCGCTTCTGCCCCTCGAGCAGGTCGCGGCCGTTGAAGGCGCGACCCTCGTCGAGCGAGACGGTCCAGCCGAGCGCGGCCTCGTAGGGGCTGACGGTCTCGTCCATGTCCTGGCCGTAGAGGTTCATGCCCGCCTCCAGGCGCAGGGTGTCGCGCGCGCCGAGGCCGGCCGGCTTCACGCCCGCGGCCAGCAGCGCGTCCCACAGCGCGATCGCGTGCGCCTCCGGCACCACCACTTCGAAGCCGTCCTCGCCGGTGTAGCCGGTGCGGGCGATGAACAGGTCGCCGAACCGGGTGCCCGCGAGTTCGGCGGCAGCGAACTTGCCGAGCTTGCCGGTGATCGCGGCATCGTCCTCGTCGAGCAGGCCGAGCACGCGCTCACGCGCCGCCGGCCCCTGCACCGCGATCATCGACAGCTCCGGACGCTCCTCGACCTGGACGTCGAACGACGCCGCCTGCGTGCCGATCCACGCCATGTCCTTGTCGCGGGTGGAGGCGTTGACCACCAGCCGGTAGCGGTCGTCGCCGCGCCAGTAGACGATCAGGTCGTCGATCACGCCGCCGGCGTCGTTCAGCATGCAGGCGTAGAGCGCCTTGCCCGGCGCCTTGAGCTTGTCGATCGAGTTGGCCAGCAGCCTGCGCAGGAACGGACGCACCTCGCCGCCGCCCAGGTCGACCACGGTCATGTGGCTGACGTCGAACATGCCGGCGTCGCGACGCACCTGGTGGTGCTCCTCGATCTGCGAGCCATAGTGGATCGGCATGTCCCAGCCGCCGAAGTCGACCATCTTGGCGCCGAGCGCGCGATGGCTGTCGTTGAGGATGGTCTTGCGGGTCATGGCGCCGTCCGTTCGCGGGAAAACGCGATTATCCCAGATTGCTTCCGCCGCGATCCGGCCGCCGGGCCATCGGACGGAAACGCGGTGTAGGAGCGGGCCATGCCCGCGATGCTTCTCAGGCGGCCGGGGGGGAAGCTTCGCGGGCATGGCCCGCTCCTACAGAGGCAAGCGCCGCAGGCGACCGGGGACAGACGTTGGGGGCTGCGGTCAGTGGTGGTGCGCGTGCGGGTGGGCGTGGGCGGCCTGCCGGCCATGCCGGTTGCCACAGTCGGGGCCGTGGCAGTCGCCGCCCTCGACCTGGAGCGTGGCGTGGCCGATGTCGAAGCGATGCGCCAGCAGCTCGACCGCGGCATGCCGCAGCACGTCCGCATCGACGCCGTCGTCGACGACCAGGTGCGCGGTCATCGCCGCCTGGCTCGAAGCCAGCGCCCACACGTGCAGGTCGTGCACGTCGGACACGCCCGGCAGCCCGGCCAGTGCCGCGCGCACCGCGGCCAGGTCGATGCCGTCGGGCACGCCCATCATCAGCACGTTGCCGGCCTGGCGCATCAGCGTCCACGCCCGTGGCAGCACCCACAGGCCGATCGCGACGGCGATGATCGGATCGGCCAGGCGCCAGCCGGTGAAGTGGATCACCAGCGCGCCGATGATCACGCCGACCGAGCCGAGCATGTCGGCCCACACCTCCAGGTAGGCGCCCTTGACGTTCAGGCTCTCGTCGCTGCCGGCCTTGAGCAGCCGCATCGCGATCAGGTTCACGACCAGTCCGAGCACGCCGACCACCAGCATGCCGATCGAGGCCACCGGCGGCGGCGCCAGGAAGCGATGCACCGACTCCCAAAGGATGTAGCCGGCCAGCGCGAACAGCAGCGCGCCGTTGATCATCGCGCCCATCGCTTCGGTGCGGACATAGCCGAAGCTGCGGCGCGCATCGGGCGGCCGCCGGGACAGGCGCACCGCGACCAGGGCGATGCCGAGCGCCAGCGCGTCGGTGGCCATGTGCGCCGCGTCCGACAGCAGGGCGAGGCTGTTGGTCGCGAACGCGGCGACCACCTCGACCACCATGAAGGAGACGATCAACGCCAGCGCCCACCACAGCGGCTTCTCGTGGCGGATGCTGGCGGCGCTGGCGTGGTCGTGGTCGTG
>DAOMOU010000122.1:0-6543 GCA_035444525.1 Gammaproteobacteria bacterium
TACACCAGGGCGATGCCGAGCGCGATGCGGCGCGGCACCGTGATGCTGCGTGGCCCCCCGGGCGGGGTTCCGTCGCTGTCCACGATCGCTGAACTCCCTGCTGATGGCGCCGGGCGGACAGTCTCCGGCCCCGACTCGGCGGCTATTGTGCCGGGAAAAGCTGCCGGCGTGTTGGACTCCGGCTGCACCGACCCGCAACGGCTGCACGCAAGGGAAGGCAGTGAATGGTGGCTACGGGTGGGCTCGAACCACCGACCTCAGCATTATGAGTGCCGCGCTCTGACCAACTGAGCTACGTAGCCGCCGACGGGCGCCTGGCGGCGCATGTCCCGGAAGGGCCGAGAATTCTCCCCGCGCCCCGCGAGGCTGTCAAGGCGAGGGCCGGACCGAATTGACAAATCGCAAGGCGTCCCGCCGCGGGCTTTCCCAGAATCTGCTCCCAGGGGCCGGATCAACCGGCCCGGGCTAACCTGGGAGGTAGCGGCCATGTATGACACCAAGCGACTCTGGTGGACCCTCGGGATCATCCTGGTGGTGTCGTTCGGCATCCTCGGCTTCATGGGCGGTGAAATTTACCGCACCATGCCGCCGGTACCGGACGCCTACGTCAGCGCGGACGGCGAAATCCTTTATACGCGCGACGACATCGAACGCGGCCGGCAGGTGTGGCAGACCACGGGCGGACACCAGCAGGGCTCCATCTGGGGCCACGGCGCCTACGTCGCACCCGACTGGAGCGCCGACTGGCTGCACCGTGAAGCCGTCGCCCTGCTGGACGTCTACGCGCAACAGGACTTCGGGCGGGGATTCGACGAGCTGGACGAAGGCCCGCAGGCAGCACTCCGGCAACGCCTGAAGAGCGAAATGCGCAACAACACCTTCGACCCGGCGAGCAATCGCGTGACGGTGTCCGCCGAACGCGCCCGCGCCATTCGCGAAGTCGCGGCACATTACGAGGGCCTGTTCGGCGACGATCCCGAGCTCGCCCAGCTGCGCGAAGCCTACGCCATGATGCAGTTCCCGGTGCCCGACGCAGAGCGCCGCCAGCTGCTCGGCGCTTTCGTATTCTGGTCCTCCTGGGCCGCGGCCACCAACCGTCCGGGCGACGACATCACCTACACCAACAACTGGCCGCACGAGCAACTGATCGACAACACGCCCACCGGGGCGTCCTTCATGTGGACGTTCGTCAGCATCCTGATCCTGCTGGCCGGGGTCGGCGCGCTGGCCTGGCACTACGCGATGGTGCACGGCCACGAGCCGCCGCCGGAAGTGCCCGCCATCGACCCCCTGCATAACCTCAAGCCGACCCCCTCCATGCGGGCCACCGTGAAGTACTTCTGGGTAGTGACGGCCCTGTTCGGCCTGCAAGTGGTGCTCGGCGGCATCACCGCGCATTACGCGGTGGAGGGCCAGGGCTTCTACGGCGTCAACCTGTCCGAGGTGCTGCCCTACGTCATCACCCGGACCTGGCACACCCAGCTGGCGGTGCTCTGGATCGCCACGGCATGGCTCGCCACCGGCCTGTACATCGCGCCGGCCATCTCCGGCCACGAGCCGAAGTTCCAGCGCATCGGCGTCAACTTCCTGTTCGTCTGCCTGCTCGTCATCGTGCTGGGATCCATGGCCGGCCAGTGGCTGGGCGTCATGCAGAAGCTCGGCCTGGACATCAACTTCTGGTTCGGCCACCAGGGCTGGGAGTACGTCGACCTGGGCCGCTTCTGGCAGATCTTCCTGTTCATCGGCCTGATGCTCTGGCTGACTCTCGTGGGCCGCGCCCTGTGGCCTGCCCTCAAGACGAAGGACGAAGGCCGGCCGCTGGTGATCCTGCTGTTCCTGTCCACCGTGGCCATCGGCCTGTTCTATGGCGCCGGCCTGATGTGGGGCAAGCACACGCACCTGGCGATCGTCGAGTACTGGCGCTGGTGGGTGGTGCACCTCTGGGTCGAGGGCTTCTTCGAGGTCTTCGCGACGGCGGTGATCGCCTTCCTGTTCACCAAGCTCGGCCTGGTGCGCACGACCAGTGCGGTGACCGCCGTGCTGTTCGCCACCATCGTGTTCCTGACGGGCGGCGTGCTCGGCACTTTCCATCACCTGTACTTCACCGGCACGCCGACGGCGGTGCTGGCGATCGGCGCATCCTTCTCGGCGCTCGAAGTCGTCCCGCTGGTCCTGATAGGCTTCGAGGCCTACGAAAACTGGAAGGCCTCCAAGTACCGTGGCTGGGTGGCGACCTACAAGTGGCCGATCATGTTCTTCATCAGCGTGGCGTTCTGGAACCTGGTGGGCGCCGGCCTGTTCGGCTTCCTCATCAATCCGCCGCTGGCGCTGTACTACATGCAGGGGCTCAACACCACGCCGCTGCACGGCCACACTGCCCTGTTCGGCGTCTACGGCATGCTCGGCATCGGCCTGATGCTGTTCTGCCTGCGCGGCCTCACCTATCGGCAGGCCTGGAACGAGAAGCTGCTGAGCGTGTCGTTCTGGTCGCTCAACCTTGGCCTGGCGGCGATGGCACTGTTCAGCCTCCTGCCGCTCGGGCTGATGCAGGTCTGGGCGAGCGTCACCGAGGGCTTCTGGTACGCACGCTCGGCGGAGTTCCTGCAGCAGCCGCTGATGCAGACGCTGGTCTGGCTGCGAGTGCCGGGCGACGTGATCTTCAGCGTCGGCGTGGCGGCCCTGGCCTGGTTCGTGTTCCGGCTGTTCGTCGGGCCTCGCGAGACCGTCCCGGCCCGCTCCGGTACGACCGTTGCGGAGGCCCGGGAGTGAGTCGCCGTTCGCCCCGTCGCCCGCGTGGCGGCGGGGCGAACCCGCCAGGCCATCCGGCGGTGGGCGGCAAGGCATGAGCGCCGAACGCGTCGACCGCTGGGCGGTGCTGACCTCCGCGCCCCACCGGATGTTCTTTGCCACCGGGCTGGCCTGGCTGGCCGCCTGGTCCGCGTGGTGGATGCTGGTGCTCGGCGCCCGCGCGGCGGGCATCGACGGACTGGAGCCGGCCCGGCCCGCGCTGCTGCTGCATGGGGCGGTCATGTTGTTCCTGGTGCTGCCGCCCTTCATGTACGGCTTCCTGCTGACCGTGTTCCCCCGCTGGATGCCGGCGCCGCCGCCGGGCCGGGCGCCCATGCTTGCGGCCTGGTGGCTGCTCAACGCCGGCAACCTCGCCTTGCTGGCGGGCCTGGCGGGGCCGGCGCCGCTGCAGCTGGCCGGCTGGCTGTCGGCCGCGCTGGCGCTGGCCGTCATCGCCACCACCCTGTTGCGTATCCTGCTGGGCGCCACGGAGCGCGCGTCGCATGCCTTCGCGGTCCTGGCCGGCCTGTGCGCCGGCCTGGCAGGCATGCTGCTGTACACGCCGGTGCTGGCCAGCGGCGATTTCTCGACCTGGCCGCTGGTGCGCGGTATCGGCCTGTGGGGCTTCCTGCTGGTGGTGTACTTCGGCGTCAGTCACCGGATGATTCCCTTTTTCACTTCGCGGGTCGTACGCGACTACGTCCCCTGGCGTCCTGCCTGGATCCTGTACCTGTTCGTCGCTTGCGCCCTCCTCCGGGCCGGCCTCGAGCTCGCCCCGGCCTGGGCCTGGCTGGGCTCCGTCCCGCTGGCAGGCATCGCAACCGCCTGCGCGCTGCGCTGGCGGCCCCGGCAACGCAGCGGCGTGCGCTTGCTGGAGGTGCTGCACATCTCGCTGGCCTGGCTGGCGATCGGCCTGCTGCTGGCTGCAGCCGCCGACCTCGCGGCCGCCCTGGGGGCGCCGGGCGTGGTCGGACGCGCGCCGCTGCACGCCATCGGCATGGGCTTCATCGGCGGCATGCTGATGGCCATGGTGACCCGCGTGACTCTCGGCCACTCCGGCCGGCCGCTGGTGATGGACGCGCTCAACTGGCGGTTGTTTCTCGTCGTCCAGGCCGCCACGGTGCTGCGCATCGCCGGCGAGTTCCTGCCGGGCGCCGGCACGATGCTGAGCGCCATCGCCGCGCTCGCCTGGGCGGCGGCATTCGGGACCTGGACGGTCCGGCACCTGCCGATCTACCTGCGGCCCCGCGCCGACGGCGCACCCGGCTGAGGATGCGGACTTGATGTACTACTGGGTCAAGCAGGTGCACATGTTCAGCGTGCTGGTGTCCTTCACGCTGTTCCTGGCTCGCGGGGCATGGGTGCTGGCAGGCCGCAGCCTGCCGCGCCATCCCCTGTTGCGGGCACTGCCCCACACCGTGGACACGGTGCTGCTGACCAGCGCCCTGTGGCTGACCACCATCATCCAGCAATATCCGTTCAGCCATGGCTGGCTGACCGTCAAGGTCGTCCTGTTGCTGGTCTACATCGTGCTGGGCAGCCTTGCCCTGCGCCGGGCGCCCACGCCGGCGGGCCGCGCTGCCGCCTTCGTCGGCGCCGTGGTCACCTTCCTGTTCCTGTACTCGGTTGCACGGTTTCGCCACCCCATGGGAGTTCTTGCGCCGCTGCTGGGTTGAAGCCGCCGTCCTGGCCGGGCGGCCGGCCAGCCGGCCGGCCGGCTTGCAGTGCAAAATAGTTCATGTATCATGCATCAATACAAGGGCCCGCTGCGGCGCCCGGATGCACGACCATGCGCCTGACCTATTTCAGCGACTACGCCTTCCGCGTCCTGATGTACCTGTCGGTGACGCCGGACCGGCGCTGCACGATCCGCGAGATTTCCGAGGCCTACAAGATTTCGCGCGCCCACCTGATGAAGGTAGTCAACCTGTTGACCCGCGAGGGATTCATCACCGCCCAGCGCGGCCCGAACGGCGGCCTGACGCTGGCCCTGCCGGCCGAGCAGATCCGCCTCGGCGACGTCGTTCGCAAGACGGAAGACGACCTCGGCCTGGTGGAGTGTTTCCGGCCGGAGAACACCTGTCGCCTGACGCCCTCCTGCGCGCTGGCCCCGGCGCTCAGTCGCGCCATGCACGCCTTCCTGGCGGAGCTCGACAAGCAGACCATCGCCGACCTGGTGCGCCGGCCGCAGCCGATCCGCCGGCTGCTGGACATCTCGCCATGAGCCACTGCTGTGGCAGCTGTCCGCTGCCGGCCGTCTGCGGCGACGGCCCCGACCTGCCCGGAGCGCTGCTGGATTCCGTCCTCGAGCAACGGGAGCTGGCCCCGGGAGCAACTCTCTACCGGGCCGGCCAGAAGCGCTGTTCCATCTGGGTCATCTCGCAGGGCGCGCTGAAAACCTGCGAGCTGGACATCGAGGGTCGCGAGCAGGTGGTCGGCTTCCACGGCCACGGCGACGTACTCGGCCTCGAGCGCATCGAGATTCCCCAGCACCGCGGCTTCGCCCTGGCGCTCGAGCCCACCAGCGTCTGCCGCATCCCGGTCAACCGCCTGGTCGAACGGCTCACCGTCATGCCCGCGCTGTGGCGCGACGTGCTCGGCATCGCCGGACGACAGATCGCGCAAGCCCGCGAGGTGCATCGGGTGCTCGGCCAGTTGCAGACGGGCCAGCGACTGGCCTGGTTCCTGCTGGAGGGCGCCGGCCCGCGCCGTGGAGAGTGCGGCTGCAGCGGCGACCGCTTGATCCACCTGCCGATGCAGCGCCAGGACATCGCATCGTTTCTCGGCATGACGCTCGAGACCGTCAGCCGGAGCTTCAGCGCGCTGCAGAGGGAAGGCCTGATCGAAGTACACGGCCGTACCGTACGGCTGCTGGACCCGGCGGCGCTGGCGGCGCGCATCATGCCGCAGGAGAAGGCCGCCGCCTGAGCGCGACGCTCAGACGTTGAAGCGGAAGTGCATGACGTCGCCGTCCTTGACGACGTATTCTTTGCCTTCGACGCGCATCTTGCCGGTATCCTTCGCCTTCGACTCGCCGCCGCAGGCGATGAAGTCCGCGTAGGCGATGACCTCGGCGCGAATGAAGCCACGCTGGAAGTCGGTGTGAATTTCACCAGCTGCTTCGGGCGCCGTCGCGCCGACCCTGACGGTCCACGCGCGAACTTCCTTTGGGCCGACCGTAAAGTAGGTCTGCAGGCCCAACAGGCGATAGCCCGCCCGGATCACCCGGTCGAGGCCGGCCTCCTCCAGCCCGAGCTCGGCAAGGAACTCGCCCTTGTCGGCCTCGTCGAGCTGCGCGATCTCCGCCTCAATCGCGGCACACACCGGCACTACTTCGGCACCCTCGGCGGCGGCGATCTGGGTCACGGTGTCGAGATGCGGATTGTCGTGAAAGCCGCCTTCGTCGACATTCGCGATGTACAGCGTGGGCTTTGCGGTCAGCAGGTGGAGCTCGCGAACGATCTCGCGCTGCGCCGCATCCAGCGTCATCGATCGGACCGGCAGGCCCTGGTCGAGATGGTCGGCCAGCTGGGCGAGCAGGTCGCGGCGGACAATGTCTTCCTTCTTGCCGGTCTTGGCCGCCTTCACCGCCCGCTCGAGATTGCGCGTGACCGTGTCAAAGTCAGCCAGCGCCAGCTCGAGGTTGATGACTTCGATATCGCCGGCGGGATCGATGCGCCCCTCGACGTGGACCACGTCGGGATCCTCGAAGCAGCGCACCACGTGCCCGATGGCGTCGGTTTCGCGAATGTTGGC
>DAOMOU010000123.1:0-6535 GCA_035444525.1 Gammaproteobacteria bacterium
GTCTTCGGGCACAGGCAGGTGAACTCCGGAATGCGAATGTGGATCGCATAGTCGTTCTCCGGCGCCGGGTTCGGAAAGGTCTCGAGATCCCTGTTGGGCCGGGCGTCGGCGCCGAGTGCGCGCAAGTCTGGCAAGGCAGGACTCCTGTTCCGGGAGGGTGCCCCGAGTCGCGGGGCGCCGCAAACCAGCGGCTGGAAATGAAGATGATTTACTTTACACTAGCCCGGTTCAGTTGTTCACCCGCCTGATAATTCCCCGGAACGTTTTCTGCATGCGACTCAGCAAGATCAAGCTGGCCGGATTCAAGTCATTTGTCGATCCGACCACGATCCGATTCCCCAGCAACCTGATCGGCGTGGTCGGTCCCAACGGCTGCGGCAAGTCCAACGTCATCGATGCGGTGCGCTGGGTGATGGGCGAGAGTTCGGCCAAACACCTGCGTGGCGACTCGATGACCGATGTCATCTTCAACGGCTCGAGCGCCCGCAAGCCGGTCGGCACGGCCTCCATCGAGCTGGTGTTCGACAACTCGGACGGTTCGGCGGGCGGGCAGTACGCCAGCTTCGGCGAAATTTCGGCCCGCCGCGTATTGTCGCGCGACGGGACCTCGAACTATTTCCTCAACGGCGCGCGCTGCCGTCGCAAGGACATCACCGGGCTGTTTCTCGGCACCGGCCTCGGACCACGCAGCTACGCGATCATCGAGCAGGGCATGATTTCGCGGCTCATCGAGGCCAAGCCCGAAGAGCTGCGCATGTACCTCGAGGAAGCGGCAGGAATTTCCAAGTACAAGGAGCGCCGCCGCGAGACCGAGACGCGCATCCGCCACACGCGCGAAAACCTCGACCGGCTCAACGACCTGCGTGAGGAGGTCGAAAAGCAGATCCGCCACCTGCAGCGCCAGGCACGCACCGCCGAGCGCTATCGCGAGATGAAATCCGAACAGCGCCGCCTCGAGGCCGAGTTGCTCGTGCTGCGCCTCGCCGGCCTCGAGGCAGAGGCCGGTGCGCAGAAATCGGCGCTGGGTGAGCGTGAAAACACGCTGCAGGCCGCGGTCGCCGAGCTGCGGCGGGTCGAGGCGGACCTGGAGGCGGCGCGCGAGCGGCATCGCGAGGAAGGCGAAGCGCTGAATGCCGTGCAGGGCGACTATTACCGGATCGGAGCGGAGATCGCGCGGCTTGAGCAGGCCATCCAGCACGCCAGGGAACTGCGCAACCGCCAGTCGCAGGAACTCGAGCAGTCCGAGCAAGGCATGCTGGAGATTCGCCAGCACATCGAGCGTGACTCCGACCAGCTGGCCGAGCTGAATCGCGTGCTGGGAACTCTGGGGCCGGAGCTGGATGCCGCGCGCGCCGCCGAGGCGCGGTCGGCTGAAGCGCTGCGCTCGGCCGAGCAGGCGATGCAGGACTGGCAAGCAAGCTGGGAGGGCTTCAACCGCGAGGCCAGTGACGCCCGCGAAATGGTCGAAGTCGAGCGCGCCAGGATCGAGCAGCTCGAAGGGCAGATCACCCGCCTCGCCGAGCGCCGCCGGCGCATCGAGGAGGAGCGCAGCCGCCTGGCCGCCGAGGCCGGCGACGAGGACCTCGACGCGCTTGCGCTCGAGCTCGATCGGGCCCGCGAGCTCGAGCAGAGCACCCAGGCGCAGGACGTCGCGGTGCGCGACGAGATCGTCCAGCTGCGTGAGCAGGACCAGCAGCTCGTCGAGCAGCTGGACAAGGGCCGCAGCGCCTTGCAGACGCTGCGCGGCACGCTGGCGTCGCTCGAAGCGCTGCAGCGGGCCGCGGTCGGGCGCCGGGGCGACCAGGTCGGCAAGTGGCTGGAGGGGCAGGGGCTGGCCGAACGCCCGCGGCTGGCCGAGCGGCTGTCGGTGGAACCCGGCTGGGAGCGCGCCGTCGAGACGGTGCTGGGCCAGTACCTCGAGGCGGTGTGTGTGGACGAGATCGACGCCATCGCAACCGAGCTGGACAGCCTGGCGCAGGGCGCCGCGAGCTTTCTCGAGGTCACGGGGGGCGACGGTGGGAGCGGCGACACAGCCCTGCTGGCGAGCCGTGTCAAGGGCGTGCAGGGCTCGACGGCCTTGCTGGGCGGCGTGTACGCGGTCGACGACCTGGGCGCGGCGCTGGCGCGGCGTCGCACGCTGGCACCGACCGAGTCGGTCATCACGCGGGACGGCATCTGGCTCGGGCCCAACTGGCTGCGAGTGAATCGCGCCGAGGACCCGCATTCCGGTGTGCTGGCCCGCGAGCAGGAGATTCGCGAACTGCGCGCCTCCATTGGCGGCGCAGCCTACGAGGTCGAAGAGCTGGCAGCGCGGCACGAGGAGATTCGCACCCGGCTTGCCATGCTCGAGGCCTCGCGCGACGAGGTGCGGCAGCAGGCCGCCGACGCCCATCGCACCGCCGCCGGACTGCAGGCGACATTGCAGACCGCGCGCTCGCGTCTCGAGCAGGCCGCCAACCGGCTTGCAGGGCTCGAGCAGGAAGCGGGCGAGGTGGAGACCCAGCTGGCCGAGGCCGACACGGCCATCCGCGGCAGTCGCGGTCGGTTGCAGGAAGGCATCGAGCTGATGAGCGGCGTCGAGGGCCGTCGGCAAGGCCTGGAGGCCGAGCGGGAACGCCTGCTGACAGCGCTTCAGGACGTGCGGGACCAAGCGCGCACGGACCGATCCGCCGCGCAGGAAATCGCCATCCGGGTGGAGTCGCGGCGTTCCAGCCTGGACTCGGCCAGCCTGAGCATGCAGCGCTTCCAGGACCAGGTGGCGCGCTTTGCGGCGCGCAAGGAAGAGCTGGAACGGCAGCTCGAGGCGGGCGTGGAGCCGCTCGCCGAGCGGCAGGCGACCCTGGAGGGGCTGCTGGCGCAACGGCTGGAGGTCGAAGAGTCGCTGGCCGCGGCGCGGCGCAAGGTGCAGGCGCTGGAAGCCGAGTTGCGCGAGTTCCAGGAGCAGCGCACGGCGCGCGATCAGGTCGTGGATCGCCTGCGTGAGGAGCTGGAGGGGCTGCGGTTGAGCGCGCGCGAAGTGAGCGTACGGCTGCAGACGGCCGTCGAGCAGTTTGCCGCGACGGGCTTCGAACTGGAGACGCTGCGCGCGGAGCTGCCAGAGGACGCAGACATGCCGGCCTGGGAGGAGCGCCTCGCACAGCTGGCGGCGCGCATCGAGCGCCTCGGTCCCATCAACCTGGCATCGATCGACGAACTGCGGGAGCAGAGCGAGCGCAAGCAATACCTGGACGCCCAGCTGGCGGACCTGAACGATGCGCTCGGGACGCTCGAGAATGCGATCCGACGGATCGACCGCGAGACGCGCACCCGCTTCAAGGAGACCTTCGATCGCGTCAACGCGGGGATGCAGGAGCTTTTCCCCAGGCTGTTCGGCGGCGGCAACGCCTTCCTGCAGCTCGAATCGGAGGACCTGCTCGAGGCCGGCGTCACCGTGATGGCGCGACCACCCGGCAAGCGCATCAGCACCATCCACCTGATGTCGGGCGGCGAGAAGGCGCTCACGGCCGTGGCCCTGGTGTTCGCCATTTTTCAGCTGAACCCGGCGCCGTTCTGCATGCTCGACGAGGTCGATGCGCCGCTGGACGACGCGAACGTCGGGCGGTTCTGCGATATAGTCAGGACGATGTCGGAAAAGGTCCAGTTCATCATCATCACGCACAACAAGACCACCATGGAGATGGTCAACCAGTTGACCGGCGTGACGATGCACGAGCCCGGTGTATCGCGACTGGTCGCGGTGGACATCGACGAGGCGGTCCAGATGGTCGCCAGCTGACCAGCCAGGAGATCCAGGTGCCCGAGCTTCGCTGGATACTGACGGCAATTGGTGTGGCCCTGATCGCCGGGGTCTATGTCTGGAGCCGTCGCGACCGGGCCGGCGACGAGCCGGATGCCCATCGGCGCGAACCGGCCATCGGCGCGCGCAGCGAGGGCTGGCACGGCGCCCCGCCCACGCCGCGGCCCGCTCCCGAGCCCATGCTCGGTCACGACCCGCTGCTCGACGACGTCCCGGCGGACGAACTCCCCGGGGACGACGTGCCCGTCATTCCCCCGGAGGGCGAGCAGCTGATCGTGGCCTTGCGTTTGCGCGCGCGCGAACCAGCCGGCTTCGACGGCAACGACCTGATCAAGGCCTTCTCCGCGGAGAGCCTGGAGTTCGGCAAGTTCGGCGCGTTCCACTCGCTCGACGAGCGCAGACGCAGCCGCTTTCTGGTCGCCAGCCTGGTCGAGCCGGGCAGCTTCGAGATCGAGAAGATGCACGAGCTGCGCTGCCCCGGCGTTTCCATGTTCATGGTGCTGCCGGGTCCGCGCGAGCCTCTCGCCGCGCTGGACGCCATGTTCGTTTGCGCACGCCGGCTGGCGGAACGGCTCGATGCCGACGTCCTGGACGACAAGGGCAACGCCCTGACCATGCAACAGGCCGGCTGGTTGCGTGAACAGGTGGTCGAGTTCCATCGCCGCAGCAAGCTCGGGGCGGGCACGGGGAGGCCCGGGGATCTGCCGTGAGCGTGGCGAAGGTGGACCCAGCGGTGCGCGCCGCCGAGTTGCGCAAGCTCATCGCGCATCACGACTACCGCTATTACGTGTTGGATGATCCGGAGATCGCGGACGTCGACTATGATCGGCTGTTCCGCGAGTTGCAGGCCATCGAGGCCGCGCACCCCGAACTGTGCACCGAGGATTCGCCCACCCAGCGCGTGGGCGGTGCGCCCGTCGCGCGGTTCGGAACCGTCGAGCACCTGTTGCCGATGTTGTCCCTCGACAACGCCTTTACGAGCGACGAGCTCATCGCATTCGACCGGCGCGCCAGCGAACGACTCAAGACCGAGGAGACGCTGGAGTACTCGGCCGAGACCAAGCTCGACGGCACCGCCATCAGCCTGCTGTACGAGCACGGCCGGCTGGTGCGGGGTGCGACCCGGGGTGACGGGCAGACCGGCGAGGACGTCACGCACAACGTCCGGACGATCGAGTCCATTCCGCTGCGCCTGATCGGCCGGAAGCACCCGGCGGTCCTCGAGGTCCGCGGCGAGGTCTACATGCCCAAGGCCGGGTTCGCGGCACTCAACCGACGGCTCGCCAGGGACGGCGCCAAGACTTTCGTGAATCCGCGCAACGCCGCAGCCGGCACGCTGCGGCAGCTGGACCCGCGAATCACCGCCCGGCGTCCACTGGAGTTCTTCTGCTACGGCATAGGCTACGTCGAAGGTGGTGAAGTTCCGGCGCGCCACAGCGAAATTCTTGCCCACCTCCGGGAATGGGGCATCCGGGTTTCACCGCTCAGCCGGGTCGTACGAGGGGTGGAGGGTTGCCAGGCTTACTACGACGAGGTCGCGGCACTGCGCGATACCCTGCCGTACGAGATCGACGGCATCGTGCTCAAGGTCGACCGTATCGATCAGCAACAGGCGCTGGGCTACGTGTCACGGGCGCCGCGATGGGCCATTGCGTTCAAGTTTCCGGCACAGGAAGTGACGACCGTAGTGCGGGGCGTGGACTTCCAGGTTGGACGCACCGGCGCCCTGACACCGGTGGCGCGACTCGAGCCGGTGTTCGTGGGCGGCGTCACCGTCAGCAACGCCACGTTGCATAACATTGACGAGATCGAGCGGAAGGACGTGCGCGTCGGCGATACGGTGATCGTGCGCCGGGCAGGCGACGTGATTCCGGAGGTCGTCAGGGTGCTGTTGGAGCAACGGCAGGGGAATCCACACAAGGTCCGACTACCGAAAACCTGTCCCGTCTGTGGCGCCGACGTCGTCCGCCCGGAGGGCCAGTCCGTGGCGCGTTGTTCCGGTGGGCTGGTATGCGCAGCGCAACGCAAGGAAAAGCTGCGCCACTTCGCATCGCGGCGCGCCATGGACATCGAGGGGCTTGGCGCGAAGCTGGTGGAGCAGCTCGTGGAGCAGGGCGCAGGTGACCGGCCGATCAAAACGCCGGCCGATCTCTATACATTGACCACGGCAGAACTCGCCAGCCTGGATCGGATGGGCCAGAAGTCCGCCGAGAACCTGGTGGCGGCCATCGAGCGTAGCAAGAGCACGACTTTGCCCAGGTTCTTGTTTGCGCTCGGTATTCCCGAGGTGGGTGAGGCGACTGCAGCAAATCTGGCGCGATATTTCGGTGACCTGGGACCGCTCGCCCAGGCGGAGATCGAGGAGCTCGAAGCTGTCCCCGACGTGGGACCGGTGGTCGCCAGGCA
This sequence comes from Gammaproteobacteria bacterium, assembly GCA_035444525.1. Lineage (GTDB taxonomy): Bacteria > Pseudomonadota > Gammaproteobacteria > Steroidobacterales > XN24 > XN24. Next base: position 6,203 of record DAOMOU010000123.1, read on the forward strand.
CGTTCATGATTTCCTGCGCCAGGAGGAGAACCTTGCAGTCATCGAAGCGTTGCGTAAGCATGGTGTGAGCTGGCCGGTGGCAAAGGCAACGAAGTCCGGCGAGCAGCCGTTAATGGGCAAGACATTCGTGCTCACCGGAACCCTTGAATCGATGACTCGAGACGAGGCCCGGGAGCGAATAGAACAGGCCGGCGGCAAGGTAACAGGAAGCGTCTCGTCAAAGACAGACTACGTGGTGGTCGGGGCCGATCCGGGCTCAAAGCTCAAGAAGGCACAAGAGCTCGGCATCGAAGTTGTCGATGAGGCTGGGTTGGGGCGGTTAATTGTGTAAGC
>DAOMOU010000124.1:0-6494 GCA_035444525.1 Gammaproteobacteria bacterium
GCCTGTCCTACGTGCTGCTGGATGCCGGCGGCGCCGACCCGCTGCTGTCCGCGGCGTTGGCCTTCACCCTGTGCGCGGGGCTGCGCCTCGCCGCCATTCGCTGGAACCTGTCGCTGCCGGCCTACGGCGGCGGGCGGATGTCCTAGCTCGCCCGCTCGAGACCAGGCGGAGCAACCCGCAGAGCATTGAACTGAAACCGATCCCGGGGCAAGGCCTGGGCGCTTTCTCGATGAAGCACATCCGGCTCCGGCCCGCCTTCCCATTTCCGCTCGCGGCGGAGTCCGACATGCGGGGCGAGGTTGCCGACGTCTGCCTGCTCGACACCGGCGACTTGTTGCGGCCCAGCCACCCGGTCCGCGACTTGCCGGCCGGGGCGGAGGCTCAGGGCAGGTAGGAGTAGTCGCCGAGGTGGTTGACGTTGGCCCAGGCCTAGATGCGGAATTCCGGCCCGTAGTCGGCGCCCCGGGACAGGCGCCGCCCCAGCCCGCATAGCTGGTGCCGCGCTCGTCCAGCCGGAAACTCATCTGAACTGCAGGACCTGCGCCAGCGTGCTCTGCCCGTTGGGCGGCTCCGTCACCGGGTCCAGGGGTTCTTCGGGACTGTCCTGCGTCGGCGGCTCGAGCGGCGCGTGCATGGCGTCGTCGACTTCATCCGCGGCATCTTCGTCCGGCACTTCCACGGGCGCCGCCGGACCGTCCTGCGCCTCGAGCCGCGGAGCTTCCGCTGGCAACTCGCCAGGCGCCGGGCTGGTATCCAGCAGGTGCGTGCGCAGGAACAGCGCCACGGCATTGTTGTAATAGTCGCGGTTGACCTTCTTGCGAAAGCCGTGCCCCTCGTCGCGCGCCAGGAAATACCAGACCTCTCCGCCATGGCTGCGAATTGTGGCCACCATCTGGTCGGCCTCCGATTGCGGTACGCGGGGATCGTTGGCCCCCTGGGCGATGAACAGCGGCTGCACGATGCGGTCGGCATGGGTGGTCGGCGAGATGGACTTGAGATAGGCGCGCATTTCCGGATCGCGCTCGTCGCCGTACTCCAGCCGGCGGCGATCGCGTCGGTACACGCCGGTGTTCTCCAGGAAGGTCACGAAGTTGCTGATGCCGACCACGTTGACGCCGGCCCGCAGCCGCGGTCCGTAATGAATCATCGAGGCCATCACCATGTAGCCCCCGTAGGAGCCGCCGATGATGCCCACGCGCGCGCCGTCGAGCTCCGGTTGGGTGTCGATCCAGTCGAGCAGCGCGCCCACGTCGCGGACCGAGTCCTCGCGCAGGCGACCGTCGTCCAGCATCTTGAACTCGCGGCCGTAGCCGGTCGAGCCGCGCACGTTCGGCGCAATGACCGCCAGCCCCAGCTCGTTGACCCAGTACTGCAGCACCGGGTTGAAAGTGGGCCGCGCCTGGCTCGCCGGGCCGCCGTGCATCAGGACCAGCACAGGATGTGGCCCCGGCCCGGCAGGCCGGTAGACGAAGGCGGGAATGGTGCGCCGGGGCGGCGGCGCTTCGCCCGAGTCGGGATTCGAGTCCTGCTTCGGGTCCGCGGGGTCCGACTCCGCGTCCGAGCCCTCCGGGTCGCCTGCGGGGCCGGCCGCGACCTCGCCGGGCGCCTCGGCCGGGCGCGAGCCGTCGGCGAAATCGAAAGTCGGATAGCGAACCAGTTCCGGCACGACGAACTGATCGGTCGACAGACCGCCGACCTCGCTCTTGGTCCAGCGGGTCAGCTGCGTTTCACCGACGCGGAAGGAATACACGTCGCCGGGTGTGCGCGGCGAGTTGAGCGTGAAGCCGATGCGCCAGCCGTCCTCGGAGAAGCGCAGGCCGCGCACCACGCCCATCGGCAGGTCCGGCACCGCCACCGGGCGCCACTCGCGCACCGCCCGCAGGTGCAGCTCGGAGCGGCCGTCGGCATTGGTGACGAAGGCCAGGTACCTCCCGTCGCGGGACAGCGCGAAGCTGGTGACATCCCAGGGGATCTCGCCGGTCAGGAGCCGGCTGTCGCCGCTGCGCAGGTCATGGAACCGCAATTGCCGAAACTCGCTGTCCTCGTCCGAGGTGTAGAACACGCCGCGGCCGTCGCGTGAAAATCGGGCGGTTCCGAAGGATACCGGGTAGATGCTCGGCCGGAACGGCGCCAGCTCGCCGGTCTCGAGATCGAGAATGTGCGGATAGGATTCACCCACCGACACGTAGCGCAGCACCAGCAGCTTGCGATCGTCCGGCGACCAGTCCAGCGTGTACCACAAGCCCTCACTCTGCAGCACCGGGCGGCTTTCGCCGGTGGCGCGCTCGTAGACGTGGATGTCCGTGTCCCGGCCATTGCGCTGGGTGGTCGAATAAGCGAAGTAATCGCCCATGTTGGACCAACGCGGCGCCGTATTGCGCGCGCCGCCGTGCGTCAAACGGGACTGCCGGCCGCTGGCCAGGTCCTGGTAGTAGATCTGGTAGTGCTCGTCGCCGCCGGAGTCCTTGCCGAACAGGAAGCCTGGCTGCTCCGGGTCGGACACGGTGACGATGTTGCTGACCGCCTCGGGGAAGAAGGTCAGTTGCTGGCGGTCACCGAGCGGATCGGCGACCCGGTGCACCTGCCGCGTCTGTCCGAAGCGGGTGGTAATCAGCATGCCGTGCGGGGCCGGCAGCCAGCCGGCGAAGGACGCCGCCCGCGCCTGCTGGTACTGGAACAGGGTCGCGGCTAGCTCGTCCGGGACGGGCGGGACGTTCTCCAGCACCAGGGCGCCCCGCTCCATGCGCTGCACGCCGTGCTCCGCGGCGGCATTCCCGGCCGCCGCCGGGACCGCGAGCACTGGCAGGAGGGCCAGCAGCCCGCCAAGGATTGTCAGTGTCTGCAATCGCATGGGTCGTGAGACTCCCCGCGCGGGGAACAGTTTCAAGTCCGGCTAGTGAACACCAGACATCGACCCGATTGGCGTGAACCGGGTTCCAGTTGTGAGGATTTCCGACCGCGCCCCCATGACCTGCTCCACTGCGGCCCGGAACCGCTCGAGATCGACCGGCTCACGCGCCTCGACCAGGTACCTCACGGCGTCATCGAGGCTCTTGTCGCGCCCGGTACGCCGGTGAATCTCGCGATCGAGCTCCCGCATCAGCAACACCGCGCGCGCCGTAACCCGGCCGCGCGCCCGGTCGGTCGCCAGCTCGTCGAGGTCCAGGTCGCCGCCCCAGCTCGCCAGCTGCTCGAAGGCCGCCTCGTAGCGCCGCTGGCTGAGCGTGCCCGAGCGCCACATGAGTTTCAGCGAGTAATACTCCGCCAGCCCCTCGACGATCCAGTCGCCGCCGTCCCGCCCGCTGAGGCGCGTCACGACGTGAAAAAGCTCGTGCAGCAGCGTGCTGGTGCCGTTTTCGCTCAGCAGCGGCCGGTCCGCGTGGATGTACAGGGAGCCCGGTCCGGAGAGGCCGCCACGCCACATCTTGTCGCGCGCGCTGACCACCAGCAGGCGCTCCGGCAGCCGGTCCACGACGGCACGCAATTCGCCGAGGTTCCAGTTCAGGAAGGCGACCATGTCCATCCTGCGGACGCCCTGGTTCAGGGGACCCGCGACGCCGACCAGCACCCCGGCGACCTCGTCCCGCCGCGAGCCGATCCGCCCCGCCGTCATCCAGCCCGTGGGACGGTCGAAGCTGAGCTCCGGGTTCTCGATGCGATAAGCGTTGCCGCCCAGCGGCTCGTAGGGCGTAGCGATGGACCAACCCTTCGGGAGGTGCACATGCAGGGTGGCATCGGCCTCCGCGCCCTTGCTCTGCCGCAGCCGCGCGGCGGGGAACAGGTCGTCGCCGCGAAACAGCGCCCAGTCCTCGGTCATGCGGGCATCGAAGCGATCGCCGCGCAGGTGGCTGACCACGGCCGTGTACCGCAATTGCCCGCCCTTGTCCGGCGGCGTCCAGGTCAGGTAGCGGCCGTCGCGCTCGAGCTTGCCGTCGGCCTCGAAGTCCGTCAGCCGGTCCGGCTTGATGGAGAAGCGCATCCAGTGGACGTGTTGTGCGCCCTTGCCAAGCGTGATGACGATGTCGGCCCGGTCGTCTGCAGGTCGGAACGTCAGGTCGTAGCGCAGCTCGTAGGGCAGCTCCTTGGCTGGAGCTCCGGTTGCATCTGCCGCCGGGAAGACCAGCACGCACGCTGCCGCGCACCACCACCGGGCAAACCTAGAACTCATAGAGCACGCTCAATGACACCACGTCCACGCGGTCCAGTTCGTCGATGTCGATCATCTCGTACTCGGCCCGCACGCCGAGACCAAGGAGCGCGAACCGCAGGCCGACGCCGTATACGGCCGCGGTGCCGTCGAAGCTGCCGAGCACGCCACCGGTGTCCTTGACCAGGTCATAGTTCATCCCGCCCAGTCGCCCGAACAATTCCACCGGGCCGAGACCGAGTCCCGCCAGCGCGGCATAGTCGAAGCCGTCGAGCTCGTACCGCGCGCCCGAGCCGGCCGGGGTACCGAGATCGCGATAGCCGAGTTCGGCGGACAGGCTGACCAGGGGCAGCCAGTCGAAGCGATAGCCGGCGAAGAACTTGTAGCCGGTGTCGCTTTCGTCAAAGTCGATACCGCCCGGCGTGTCGCCCTCGTCCTGGAGCATGGCGGCAGTGATGCCGCCACCAATGTACGGCCCGGCCGCCAGGGCGGGCGGGACCAGCAGCAGCGCGGTGCTGGCAACGGCAATGGCCAGCAGGTGTTTGGCAATCTTCATGGTGCGACCCTCGATGCGTCCTGGGGGGAGATTGGCGGGCGGTCAGTCGCGTCGCATTGCCCGCTGCGGCTATTTTAAACGAGCTCCGCACGCCGCGTTGCAGCAGGGGCGTCGCCGGGTTGGGCGGCCCGCCGACACGCGATAGACTGCCGCGCATGACACCCTTCGTCACCAGGCCCCCGCCGCTCCGCGCACGACCGTGGTTACAGGCCTTCGTATTCATCGCGCCGTCGCTCGCGCTGCTGCTTGCGGGATTCCCTTCAGAAGCGCACGAGGAAGAGCACGTCCGCTACATGATGCCGGGCGGTGCCGACACCGGCGGCTGCGAGACGCCTGCCACGGCATGCCGCACGGTCGGCTATACCGCGGGCCAGGCGGGCAAGGGCGGCGAGGTCAAGGTGGCCGCCGGTCAATACACGCTGGCCGGTCGCGAGGACCTGTTCTACGTCTGGAGCGAGGCCGCCGAACTGTCGGGCGGCTATCGCGAGGATTTCCATGCGCGCGCCCCGGCGGACTACCCGACCGTGCTGATCGGTGTGCCGCCGGAGCGTCGCGCCTCGCTGGAGGCGCGCGGCTTCCAGGTCGTGGTCGACAGCAAGTGGTCCGAGAGCGCGGACGGAGTCAGCGTGACGGCGGCGCTGACGCCCATGCTGGAGAGCTCCGGCCCGGTGAATTGCGTCGCCGGCAGCGCCGGCGTTCACGCCTGCGAGCGCATCGACCTGTTGTCGCATCTCGCCCTGGCGGATTTCAGCACCCGCCCCAGCGGCGCAAACGACATATGGGGATTCGTCGATCTCAACACCGAACGGGAGTATGCGCTGATCGGACTGCGCAACGGCGTCGCGGTCGTGGACGTCAGCGACCCCACTGCGCCCTTCGAGGTCGGGAGTGTCCCGGGCCAGCAGACCGGCTGGCGCGACATCAAGGTGCTGCAGTACTTCGACACTGCCCTGGGGCGATGGCAGGCCTACGGATACGTCACCGCAGATGCCGCCAGCGACTTCCTGGCCGTGATCGACCTTACCGAGCTACCGTATCGGGTGAGCCTGGCGGGCCGCACGACGCCCGACCGGAGCGCCCACAACCTGAACATCGCCGGCCTGGACCCGACGCTGAACATCGCGCTGCCCGGCCGCCGGCCGACGCTCTACCTGGCCGGCTCCAACGTCGACCAGGGCGCGTTCCGGGCCTTTGACCTCGACGATCCGCGCGCGCCCGCCCTCACCGCCCGCTCGCTGAACGGCTACATGCATGACGGCACCGCCATGGTGCTGCGTGACCCGGCGCAGATCGCGACCTGTGTCGGGGGCGGGCCGGAATGTGAAGTGCTTGCGGATTTCAACGAGGACCGGCTCCAGCTCTGGGACGTCACTTCGCCCGAGGCTCCGCAACTGCTGTCCATCCTCAACCATGCGAACGCCACGTACGTGCACTCCGGCTCGTGGTCGGAAGACGGCCGACATGCGTTCATGCACGACGAACTGGACGAACGCGACCGCGGTCTCGACACGACGCTGTATGTCGTCGATGCCGTCGACCTTCGCGCGCCGGTCCTCGCCGGCTCCTGGACCGGGCCGAACCGGGCCATCGACCACAACGGCTATCCGCGCGGCAATCGTTACTACATCAGCAACTACACCCGCGGGCTGACGGTCCTCGACCTGACCGAGCCGACGGCACCCGCGACCATCGGTCATTTTGACACCTTCCCGCTGTCTGATTCCCCGGTATTCAGTGGCGCCTGGGGCGTCTATCCGTACCTGCCGAGCCGCGTGATCCTGGTGAGCGACA
>DAOMOU010000125.1:0-6489 GCA_035444525.1 Gammaproteobacteria bacterium
GCGCACTGGTCCTCGCGGTTGCCGGAGACCATGTTGTTGCCGCCGACCGGCGCCGGCTGGTTGCTTCTGCACTGCAGGTTGCCGCCGATCACGTTGTCGGCGATCAACAGCCCGCCGGTATTGCTGAAAGCCTGGACGTCGCCATCGACGACGTTGTCGACCACCTCCAGCGTCGCACGGTTGCCGACCAGCTGGATGTTGCCGTCCACGCCGCTACCGCGGATCTCGCTGAGATCGCCGACCATGTCGTCAAGCTGAATGTTGCCCTTGACGGTCACCCGTGCAACGTCGATGTAGTCGGCACGATCTGCCTGGATGTTGCCGTCGACCCGGGCGTCCCTGGCGACCAGCGAGCCGCCGGAATACAGCAGCACGTTGCCCTTGACGACCGTGCCGTCGAGCCGGCAGGCGGCCGTGACCAGTACGTTGCCGTCGACCGTGACGCGTCCGAGGTTCGGCGGGCAATTGACGTCGCCGTCGATGGCGCCCGTGCCGCCGCCTGAGCCGCCGCCGGAGCCGCCGCCAGAGCCGCCGCCAGAGCCGTCGGACGGCACCAGGTTGGCGCACTGGTCCTCGCTGTTGCCGGACACCTGGTTGCCGCTGCCGGTAGGTGCGGGAACGTTTTCCCGGCACTGCAGGTTGCCGTCGATGGTGTTGTCGGTGATGTCCACGCCGCCGGAATTACCGAAGGCCTGCACGTCGCTGCCGACGATGTTGTCGAGCACCACAAGGCTGACGCGATTGCCGGTCAGCTGGATGCTGCCGTCGACCCTGACCAGCTCGATGCGGGTGGCGCCGCTCACAAGGTCGTCGAGCTGGACGTTGCCGCCGACGCGCGAGTTACGTACGTCTACGAAGTCGGCTCCTTCTGCCTGGATATTGCCGTCGATGTGCGTGTTGCGCGCGACCAGCGAGCCGCCCGGGTAGATATGCACGTTACCGATCACCCGCGTGCTGTCGAGCACGCAAGCGCCGGTCACGATCACGTTGCCATCGATGGTCTCGACGCCGAGGTTCGGCGGGCAGAACACGTCATCGGCCGCCGCGGGCGCCGCGTAAGCCGTGAGTCCGATCAGCGCCAGTGCGCCTGCGGTCATGAATCTCGATTGCATGTCATTGCTCCTGGCATTGTCTTTGAATATGAAGCGGTGTTCAGTCTTCGAGCTCGACTTCCTCGGCGCGCACGAACTCGCCGTTCCAGGAGCCCTCCACTTCCACTCTGCGGCCCTCGGCGATGCTGAAGAATTCGTCGCCCGTGATCGGGCCGTCGTCCCCGTCGAAGTCGGTCAGCGCGTCGGTCACGATGCGGATCCCGCCGATGCGAAACTCCGGCTGGGCCAGGTCCATGGCTGGGCCCTCGATTTCGACCTCGTCGTCGTCATCGTCCCGCGCTACGCGCACGGCCGTGAAACGGCCCTCCCGGTAGTAGCCGGCGATCTCCACGCCGTCGCCCGGGCGCAGGTCGGCGAGTTCGAGTTGCAGCCCGTCGTCTTCTTCGAAGCGCGTTCGCGCATCAATGAACACCTCGATACCCAGCAGCTGGATGGTGCCGGCGGCGACATCCACGCCGTCGATGCGTGCTTCGATGTCGATGTCGGCGCGCGGAATGACCTGCATGCGGGCCACCAGCAGTCGGCCGTCCGCATCGACCCGCCCCTCGACGTCGACGAAGGCGTCGCGGGCCACTTCCTGGTCCGTCGAGGCCACGAACTCCGTCTCCGCCACGATCACCACCCGCTGACCCGCCACGTCCAGGTCGCCCAGGGATTCGAAGCGCGTCACCAGCCCTTCGAGGTCCACGTTCTCGTCCGCGGCGATGTCCACCGCCGCCGGCCGCCACGCCAGCAGTCCGGCCCGCAACGACTCGCCCGGGGCCGGCTCCGGCCCGCGCACGAACACCGTGTCGCCTGGTACGGGCATACCCGACGCAAATCCGTCCAGGACGGCTGCGGAGAAGTCCACCCGCAAGTCGTTGATGCGCAGACTGAGCGCGACCGGATCGACCTCCCTGGCGACGCCCCGGACTTCCGCCGTGCCGGGCAACGGATCGCGATCGATCCGGGTGGCATCCAGCCGGCCGGAGGAATCCCGGTAGCCGCTGACCACGATTGCGTCGCCGGACCCGAGGGCCTCGAGGCCGTCAGGCCCAATGGATGGCCCATAAATGGTCTCCAGCCCCGCGCGGATGCGCTGGCCGAGAACGTCCGCGGTGCGTGCGCCGGGATCGAGCTCGCGAATCGATCCGCGTACGCTGTTCTCGTACTCGACGCGCTCCGCGGTGCCTTCCAGCCCGCCGATGGCGACCTCACCGCGCACCGCGACCACCTGGCCCTGCGCCAGGCCGGCCTGGGTCGCCGGCTGGCCGTTGACGACGATCTCGCTGTCCGTGGCGTCGAATCGCACCCCGTTAACGACCACGCTGCTGAAGCGCGACACGGCCCCGGACACGACCCAGGCGCCGCCGCCATTGATGCCGAACAACGGATCGCCGGGATCATCCGGCCCGCCACCTGTGCCGCCGCCGGTGCCGCCGCCGGACCCGCCGCCGCCCGAGCCGCCGCCCGAGCCGCCACCCCCGGGGACCCCGGCGGCCGGGTCGGAACCGCCGCCACAGGCTCCCAGCAGCATGGCCGTCAGGACGAAGATCACAGCGTGCGTGATCCGGGTATTCATGGTCTGGGTCCTCGCAGGGGTTGGTTCTCGATGTGATAAACGCCGACGCCGAGGCGCACGGGTACAGTGCCGCCGGGCTTGCCGGCCCTGGTCTCGTGGCGCGTCAACCAGTCGTCGATGCGCTCCAGGAAAGCCATGCCCTCCTGTTCGAGAAAGTCCTGGAACGCCGCGACGTGGCGCCGCTCGATCATGCTGTTCTCTGCTCGCCGCTCGAATCTCAGGCGGGCGCTCTCCGGCGCGGTGAGGTCGAACACGACCGTGTCACCCAGGTCCTCCATGACGCTGCCGGCCCGCAGGATCTTTTCGGGATCCAGCCTTGCCTGGATGTAGGTGCGCGCCCGGGCCTCCAGCAATCCATCCCGGTTCTCGACGACCGCCCCGACACGACGAAGCTCACGCAACAGCGCCGTCGCGGGCATGTCGCCGCCGTAACGCCGGCAAAGCTCCTGGAAGGAAGGCCCGGTCCCGGACTCGGGTATCGCACGTGCCTTTCCCTCAGCCTGGTAGTCCGCGTCCTGGTGCCAGCCCGACAGCACGCGCTGGGCGGCGTTCAGGTAGGTCGGCGCCGGCTCACTCGTATCAGCCAGCTGCTCGCGCTGGCGGCGGACTTCGTGCCGGTTGATGCCGGTGAGCATGGCCACGCGCGTCGCATTGGTGGGCCTTCCGCGCAACCCGAACTCCCCGGTGGCAACATCGACGAATACCGTCTTGGACAAGTCTGAGAACTCCTTCCAGTTGACGCCGGCCTTGAGCATCAGGCGCACCACGGGACGCAACAGCCGCCGGCAAGCAGCGAACACATGCGACTTCGTACCGGATGCCATATCTGTTTGCATTGAAACCAAATATAGCTACCCTGACCGCGGCTCGCAAGTCCCGCGCACAATGGACCGGCGGCCGGCGGCACCGCCGGTCAAGAACTCGAGCAACAACAGCGGATTAGGCGCGCGCCCCGCTGGCGCACGCCCGGCAGCGTGCCGCCCGAACCGCGCGTTCGGGCCTGTTCCGGTCACTGCCCGGTCGCCGGGCTCGCCCGGCAAGCCGGCGGATCCGGACTGCTTACCTCTCTATGATGATCCAGGGATCGAGACGGGATTCCCCCTCGGGGCGCTGCACGACCACGTCGTACTTGCAGGCGTCATTTGCCGGGCACTGCCGATAGGAGTAGGGCCGTGACTTGAAGACATTGTCACGGTTCGCCTGCACCGGCAGCGGCTTCCCGGGATTGCCCTTGTGCGCCTCGAACGGATCCCGGTCGAATTCGAGGGTAACCGATGCCGTGCCGGAGTCCGCCTCGTCTTCGAACTTCACGATGAATCGCAGCGAAGACCGCGCCTTGAGGTGAAACTTCTCGATGTCCACCATCGGCGGCTGGGCGGGATCGCGCGGGACCGTGATGGTCACGGCGCAGTTTCGCGCGCACGCGGGTTTCATCCCTGCCGTGTCCAAGGCGGTACACCCCGGCAGGAGCAGCGTTGCAAGCAAAAAGGCCAGCCCGATGCTGGCGGTCGTCGGGATCGTCTCGGCAATTCTCATGACTCTCTCTCCCATGGCAGCTCAATTGTCGGCCGCATTTCGTGTCAGCAGTGCCTGGAACTCCTTCATGTCTTCGAGAACCTGGAGGCGCGGATCCAGCGTCAGCAATGCAGCCGGGAAGCCCTGGGCCACCGCTGCCGCAAAGTGCTCGATTGCGGCCTCGCGGCGGCCGAGGAACAGGTAAGCCATCGCCATGGTGCGCAACGCCTCCACGTTCAGCCCCTGCTCGCGCTGCAGTGTGGCAAGTTCAGCTTCCGCCGCCGCTGTTCTATCGAGGCGCGCCAGGTAGCTGGCGAGCGCGGCCCGGCCGACGTGATCGCCGGGATTGATTGCCAGCTGTTCCCGTACCTTCATCACTGCGGCCTCGTAATACCCGGCGACCTCGGCCGCATCGCGCGTCCCCTGCATGTCGACGGCTTCCGCCACGAAGCCGCGGTAACGATAATCCGACGGACTCATCGTCGCGGCCTGGCGGAACATTTCCTCGGCCTGGACATAGTCGCCGGCATAAAAATAGTTGGTGCCCGCGTTCGAGAGGGCCTGGGGATTCGGATTACGCCGGATGGACTCGCGGAAGGCGTCGCCGGCTTTCAAGTACTCGCCGCGGAAAAAGTAGACCGCACCGAGACTGGAGTAAGGGAAGGGGCTCTCGGGCTGCAAGCGGATGGCGCGATTGAACTGCGCCTCCGCCTCGTCGAGGCTGCCGCTCCTCAACAGGCTGACGCCCAGGCTCCAGTGATGGCGCCAGAACGCCGGATCCAGCTCGATCGCCCGCCGCTGGTGCGCGATGGCGCCGTCGAAATCGCCCATCGCCCGGAGCGTGTCGCCGAGGCCCGATTGCACGTCGGCATCGTTCGGCGCCGCCGCGCGCGCGCGGCTCAACAGCGCCAGCGACTTCTCCAGCTCGCCGCGGCCACGGTAAAGTCCGCCCAGCGCCACCAGCGTCTCGGCCGGCGGGTCGACCTGGCCCTCGGCATCCTTGCAGGCCTCGATCGCCCGCTCCGCCAGCTCTCCGTCAAGGGTGATGCTGTATTTCTCCCACAACGCCGTGCACATGCCGGCCAGGGCCAGGCTGAACTCGCCGTCCCGCGCCAGTGCCCGGCGAAAGTGCTCCGCGGCCAGCTCCAGCTGGACGACGGTGCCCTCGCGGCGCAGCTGGTCCCTGCCCCGCAGGTAGTCCTCGTAGGCGACCTGGTCGCGGGTCGGCACCTCCACCAGCACTTCGCCGCCGAGCAGCCTGATCTTGAGCACTTCGGCGATGCTGCGGGAAATCGTGTCCTGCACGGCGAAGACGTCTTCCAGGCTGGCGTCGTAGCTCTCGCTCCACAGGCGCCGCCCGCTGCCGCCGTCCACCAGGCGGGCGCTAATTCTCAACTGGTCGCCGGACTTTCGCACGCTGCCCTCCAGCAGCGTGGCCACCTCTAGCGAGCGCGCGACTTCGCGGACCGCGGGACCCGGGTCGCGATAGGCGAACGAGGCCGTCCGCGACGCCACCTGCAGCCCGGGAATTCGCGACAGGCTGTCCATCAGCGCCTCCGACAGGCCGTCGCTGAAGTACCGATGATCCCCATCCGGGCTGAGGTCCGAAAACGGCAGCACCGCCACGGAATGCGCGGGTGCCGCCAGCCCCGGCTCCTGTGCACTGCGCTTGTCGGCCAGCACGAACACCAGGATCGCGACCAGCGCAGCAATGATCGCGTAGTCGACCCAGCGCCAGTCCCAGCGAAACGCCGGCGCGTCCTCTTCCCCGGTTGCCCCGGTGCGCACCACGCCTTCCGGGGTCAAGTCGTAGACCCAGGCCATGATCATCGCCATGGGAAACACGAGCGCCAGCACCAGCGCGATCACGCGCAAGGAGCCTTCCGGCCCGCCGATGATGTCCAGCAGCACGTCGGCGACCTGCAGGATCAACCAGCTGCCGACGAGGTAGACGCCCGCGAGCCGGAACACGTGGCGGCGACGCAGCTCCCTCAGTACCCGATTGACCGCGGACGCTCGCCCCGACACCGCCCACTCCATGCGCGCAGCGCAGCAAACCTGTCGCCCTTCCGGCGCGCTGGAGAAAGTATAGGCACAAACCCGAGCGTTTAGCCCGCGCTGATCGGCGGCCCGGCGCTCGACGCGCCCCAGGTCGCTACTGCGGGTCGCCGACGCTGCCGAACTGCTCGCGGAAAAACATCACCGTGGCGGCCTGGAAGTAGTCGCGGTTCGGCTTCTTGGCGAAACCGTGGCCCTCGTCCATGGCCAGCAGGTACCACACCTCGCCGCCGTTGCCGCGCA
>DAOMOU010000126.1:0-6478 GCA_035444525.1 Gammaproteobacteria bacterium
AACTCGATCAGCTTGCGCCGCTCCCAGGCGGCGAAGGCATGCAGGTTGACCACCATGTTGAAGCCGTTCGACCAGGTGTGGGGCGTGAAATCCAGCCCGCGCTTGCGGCATTCCGCCATGACCTGCCGGACGACGGTCAGGCCTGAGAACATGGCGTCCGGCTGGTACTTGCCGAGGCTGTCGTGCTCGAACAGCGGCAGCAGCTCATGCCAGGCGCCGTGCAGCTCGCCGCCTGCCAGCTGGACCTTGACGCGGCGGCGCAACTCGGCCATGCCGTGCCAGTCGTGCATGTCCAGCGGCTCCTCGAGCCATGCGATGCCGAGCTCGTCGCAACCGCGCGCGAAGGCCGTGGCCCGCGCCAGGTCCCAGTCGGGGTTCGGCTCGAACAGCGACACCGGCCAGCCCTGGTTGGCATCGACGCCGATCACGAAGTCGTCTCCGAGGTGCTCGCGCACACCGCGCACCAGCGCGAGATCCTCCTCCAGGGTGGGGTATTTCACGCGAATCTTGACGGCGCCGATGCCCATGCGGCGGATTTCATCCAGGTACGGGCGTCGCTCCCCAAGCGGTCGCAGCGAGCCGGTCGACGCGTACACGCGCGCCCGGTCGACGGTCTCCTCGCCGTCCTGCAACAGCTTGTAGACCGGCTTGCCGGCCAGTTTGCCCGCCATGTCCCACCACGCCGCCTCCAGCCACCAGTTGCGCCAACCCAGGTACGACGCTTCCCGCAACCGCTTGCGCAGGCCGTCCATGTCTTCGGCCCGCATGCCGAGCAGGAAGCCGCCGAGCAGTTCGCCGAGGCCGCGCCGCTCGGTGGTGAAGGCCGGGCCACCCGTCTCCCCGACCAGGCCGTCCCCGGTATAGAACCTCGCCACGGTCTGCGCCACGTGGGTCTGCGGGTAGCCGGGAATCCACGAGGGCCAGAACGGCGCCGGCAGCGGCACGTTGACGTGCCACAGCTCGATGCGTTCGATACGATTCGCCATGACGCGGCCCTCCATGGGGGTTTGCTGCGGACGCCTGCACCGCCCATTAGAACGCCGCGCGGGCTTTCGTGGTATACGGAAGCCCCGCGATTTCACTGGCCAGGATGTCTCGATGCAGCTGTCGAAAACCACTTGTTGCGCGCTACTGGTACTGCCGGCACTGGCGGCCTGCGCGACCATGGCGCCCGGCGGCCCCGGGCCCGGCGCCGATGCCGAGGCCACTGCCCGGCCGTTTGCCTCCCGTTACGCGCCCATCCCCGACGAGGCCGTCCTGTTGCGTGGCGCGACGGTGCTCGACGGCGCCGGGGCGCGTCTCGACGACGCCGACGTGTATTTTGCCGACGGCGTCATCCGGGCGGTCGGCGTGGCACTCGATGCACCGGCCGGCACGCGGGTGGTGGAGGCGCGCGGCAAGTGGATCACGCCGGGCATCATCGACGTGCACTCGCACATGGGCAATTATCCGGTGCCGGGCGCCGTGGCGCACGGCGACGGCAACGAGATGAGCGGCCCGAACACGGCCGGCGTGTGGGCTGACCACGCGGTCTGGCCGCAGGACCCGGCCTTCACCACGGCCCGCGCCGGCGGAGTGACCACCTTCCAGGTGCTGCCGGGTTCGGCCAACCTGTTCGGCGGCCGGGGCGTGACGCTCAAGAACGTGCCCGCCCGGACGGTACAGGAGATGGTCTTCCCTGGTGCGCCGCACGGGCTGAAGATGGCCTGCGGTGAAAACCCCAAGCGGGTCTATGGCGCGCGCAATGCGGCGCCGATGACCCGCATGGGCAATGTCGCGGGCTATCGTGCGGCGTGGATCGCCGCGCGGGAGTATCTCGACAAGCAACAAAAGGCTGCGGCGGGCAAAGGTGAGCCGCCGACCCGCGACCTCATGCTGGAAACGCTGGCGGGGGTGCTGCAGGGCGAGATCCTGGTGCACAACCACTGCTATCGTGCTGACGAGATGGCACTGATGATCGACCTCGCCCGCGAGTTCGGCTATCACCCGGGCACCTTCCACCATGCCACCGAGGCCTACAAGATTGCCGACCTGCTGGCGGAAGCCGGCACCTGTGCGGCGATGTGGGCCGACTGGTGGGGCTTCAAGCTGGAGGCCTGGGACGCGATTCGCGAGAACGTCGCGATCGTGGATGCGGCCGGGGCGTGTGCAATCGTGCATTCCGACTCGGCGGTCGAGATCCAGCGCCTCAACCAGGAGGCGGCCAAGATCATGGCGGCCGCGAACCGGGCCGGCCTGGCGGTCACCCCGGAGCATGCCATCCGCTGGCTGACCTCCAACGCCGCGCGCTCGCTCGGCATTGCCGATCGGGTCGGCGTGCTGCGGCCCGGCATGGCGGCCGACGTGGTGCTGTGGAGCGGCAATCCCTTCAGCGTGTACGCCAAAGCCGAACTGGTATTCATCGACGGCGCGCGGGTCCATGACCGCGGCGATCCGTCGCGCCAGCACCGCACCGACTTCGAACTCGGCATGACCGGCGTGGGAGGTGCGCCATGAGTCGCTGGCTATGCATGACCATGCTCTTGCTGGCGCTCTCGCCGCTGCGGGCGGAAACCATCGCGATCATCGGCGGCATCATCGAAACGGCCTCGCCGGCCGGACGGATCGAGAACGGCACGGTGTTGATACGTGACGGGCGCATCGTGGCGGTGGGCCGTGATATCGCCGTCCCCTCGGAGGCGACACGTGTCAATGCGCAGGGCAGGATCGTGACGCCCGGCCTGGTGGACCCGGTGTCGACCATCGGGCTGGCGGAGGTGAGCCTCGAGCCCAGCAGCGTCGACACCAGCGTGGCGAACGATCGCTTCGGCGCGGCGCTGGATGCAGCGGACGCCTTCAATCCGCGGTCCATGCTGGTGCCGGTGAACCGGATCGAAGGCGTCACGCGCGCCGTCGTCACGCCGGCGGCGGTTGCGGGCAGCGTCATCGCCGGACGCAGCGCCGCCGTCAACTTCATTGACACGGAACAGCCGGTGGACCGGCGCCACGTCGCGGTCGTCGCAGGCCTGGGCGAGGGCGGCGCCGCGCAGGCCGGCGGGGCCCGCACTGCAGCGCTGGCGCAGCTGCGAGAGGCCCTGGCCGAGGCGCGCGACTACGGGCGAAACAAGCGCGCCTGGGAGCAAGGAGCGCGGCGCAACTATCGCCTCGGAGTCTTCGACCTCGAGGCTCTGCAGCCGGTGCTTCGCGGCGAGTTGCCGCTCGCCGTGAAGGCCGAGCGTGCCAGCGACATCGTCGCGCTGCTGGAGCTGGCCGCAGAACACGAAGTGCGGCTGGTGGTCGTAGGGGGCGCGGAGGCGTGGCTGGTGGCTGACCGGCTCGCGGCCGCCGGGGTGCCGGTCATTCTCAATCCCTTCGCCAACCTGCCGCAGCGCTTCGAGACCCTGGGGGCAACCCTGGAGAACGCTGCTCGACTCGAGGCAGCGGGCGTCGAGTTCGCCTTCAGCAGCCCCATGGGCGGGTCACACAATGCCCGCAACCTGGGCCAGGGCGCCGGAGTGGCGGTGGCCAACGGCCTGCCGTGGCGCACGGGGCTGGAGGCAATCACCGCGAACCCGGCGCGCATCTGGGGCCTGGAGCGTGTCGGCCAGCTGCAGCCCGGTTTCGACGCGGACGTAGTCATCTGGGACGGGGACCCGCTGGAGGTCACGAGCTTCCCCGACGCGGTCTACATCAAGGGCCGCGCGGTGCCGATGGTGAGTCGCCAGACGCTGCTGCGCGACCGCTACCTGAAGCTGCTGAGCCTGGGCGAAACCAAGCCCTGAGTCCGCGATGCAGGCGAGCAGCACGAGGTTGAATGTCCGCGCCGCGGCGCTGACCGCGCTGGTGCTGCTGCCGCTGGCCGCCAACTCCTGGTTCTGTCGCGCGGCGCTGCGGGATACCGGCATCGACGCGGCCAGTTTCACCTCCATCCGGCTGATCTCAGGCGCGCTGATGCTGTGGCTGCTCGTACGAGCAGGCGGCAAGGGGCGCAGCGGCGCCGGCAACTGGCCGTCGGCTTTCGCCTTGTTCGGCTACGCGGCCCTGTTCTCCTTCGCCTACCTGACCCTTACCGCGGCGACCGGCGCGTTGCTGTTGTTCGGCGCAGTGCAGATCACCATGGTGGTCGCCGCGCTGTGGCGCGGCGACCGGCTGAACACGCTGCAGGTGGCCGGCGTGCTGCTCGCATTCGGCGGACTGGTGGGACTGTTGTTGCCGGGTCTCTCCGCCCCGCCCTTGATCGGCGCATTGATGATGATCGGCGCCGGTGTTTCGTGGGGTGTCTACTCCATCCGCGGCAGCGGCGCGGGCAGCCCGACCCTGGCCACGGCGGGCAATTTCATGCGCACGGTGCCGATCACCCTGGCCCTCAGCCTGGTCATGCTGCACGATTTCTCCATCGACCCCGCCGGCTTCGGCTATGCGGTGGCGTCCGGGGCGATCACCTCGGCATTGGGTTATATCCTCTGGTACACCGTGCTGTCGTTGGTCAGGGCCACGACGGCCGCGACCGTGCAATTGAGCGTGCCGGTGATCGTGGCCATCGGCGGCGTGCTGCTCCTCGGCGAGCCGCTCACCCTGCGGCTGGTACTGGCGTCCACCGCGGTGCTCGGCGGCGTCGGTCTGGTGATCTCGCGGCGCAGGCGACTCGGCTAGACTGTCACGGATGCGCCGCCTCCTGGAACGACTCGCGATGCCTGCCGCCTGCCTTGCCCTGGCATGGAGCCATGCCGCGCCTGCTGAAAGCTGGCAGGAACGGCCGGACTGGGCGGAACTTTTCATTGCGGCCGGCGTGCCCGGCACCATCGCCGTGATCGACGAGCGCAACGGCGCGCACTGGGTGCACGACGAACAGCGCGCCGCGATGCGCTACCTGCCGGCCTCGACCTTCAAGATTCCGCACGCCTTGTTCGCGCTGGACGCCGGCATCGTCCGCGACGAGTTCCAGCGCTTCGAGTGGGACGGTGAAGCGCGCAGCATCCGGAGCTGGAACCGCGACCATGACCTGCGCTCGTCCATGCGCAATTCGGTGGTGTGGGTATACCAGGCGTTCGCGCGCGCCATCGGTGAGGAAGGCGAGCGCCGCTACCTGCAGCAGATCGGCTACGGCAACGCCGATCCCGGCGGTGGCGTCGACCGCTTCTGGCTGGACGGCGCGCTGAGAATCTCGGCTTTCGAGCAACTGGCTTTCCTGCAACGACTGTATCGTAACCAGCTGCCATTTCGGATCGAGCACCAGCGCCTGGTCAAGGACATCATGATCGTCGAGGCGGGGCGCGACTGGGTGCTGCGTGCCAAGACCGGCTGGCAGGCCCGCTTCGAGCCGAACACCGGCTGGTGGGTCGGGTGGGTCGAGCATCCGGAGGGTGCGGTGTTTTTCGCTCTGAACATCGACATGCCGGCCGGCGGTACTGACGCCCCGAAGCGGGAGCAGCTGACGCGCACCGTGCTGCAGTCGCTGGGAGCGCTTGCCGCACCGCAACTTTGAATCGGGCCCGATAGGGACTATACAAGGACGACGAGTTTGCCCGCCCTGCGATCGGCAGGGACGGGCCGGCCATTCTTCGGGTGCAGCGGCACGTTGACGGCGGATGCCGGCGCGCCAGGGTTTTGTGGGGAGTTGATATGCGAATTTTGCGTTTTATTCATGTCGGGCTCGCGGCCGTGGCGTTGCCGGCCGTGACCGATGCAGCCACCGTCGAACAGATCTTCGACCGCATGGCGCAGCAGGAAGCTGCCGCGCTGCAGGATGTCGACTCGGTATTGCTGGACACCGAGACCATGGGCATGAGCCAGGTCGAGTACTACGAGAAGACCAGCAGGATCGACATCAATGGCCGGGAGATGTTCATCCTGCGCCAGGTCCCGCCGTCGGAAATGGCCGAGCGGCACTCCGCCGGCAACCCCATGGCCGATGCCTCGCCCGATGAACTGCGGCGCGCGGCCGCCGACATCGAGAGCCAGGGTCCGGTGATGGAACGCGGCATGCGGGAGGAGATGAATAAGTCCGGGCTGCCGGGCGGACTGGGCGACATGCTGATGACGGCGCAGCCTGACCAGCCATGGCTGTCGGCCAACCCGAACGACATGACGCAGATGTACGGCACGATGCTGCGGGCCTCGGCGGACGGCAAGGAGGAACAGGCGCGTCGCGATGCCGGGACAGTGGACGCCGCGCACGAACGGGCGCAGATCGCAGCCAGGACCCGGCTGGTCGGCCAGACCACCGTCGACGGGCGACCGGCCCTGCACCTGCTGGCCGCTGACGTCAATCACCGGCAGGTGGAGGACGGTGTCGAGATCACCATACGCGACGTCAACATGTTCGTGGATGCCGAGCGCTACGTGCCTTTGTCCCTGCGGATGGATGGCACGATGCGAGAAGGTGGCGATACACGCGATATCACTATTGAGCGGCATGACCAGGAGTACCGCCAGGTGCCTGGTTGCGGCCGCATGTACCGGCCGTTCAAGACGGTGACTCGCATTGCCGGCGTGATGA
>DAOMOU010000127.1:0-6474 GCA_035444525.1 Gammaproteobacteria bacterium
CCTCGTCGGTGATGTACTTCTCGATGCTGCCGATGGTGACGGCGCCGAAGCCGTCATTGAGCGTGCAGGCGCCCTCGCAGAGGCGGTCCTGGGGGCACACCCGGCCGCAGATCTCCGGCAGCGAGTTGGTGCGATGACAAAGCTCGGCCGCCTCGAACAGGTTGCCCTCCTCGACCAGCCTGAGCCAGTTCGGAATGTAGTTGTGCACCGGGCACTTCCACTCGCAGTAGGGGTTGCCGCAGTCGAGGCAACGGCCCGCCTGCTTGTGTGCGCCCTCGGCGTCGTACTGGCCGTAAATCTCCCGGTAGTCGCGCACGCGCTCCTTCGGCGGCACCTTGCGCGGGTCCTTGCGCGGAATCTCGAGGTAACGAAGCGGCTTTTCCTGGCTCATGGCATGCTCACGCCGCGCGCCTGAGCGAATCGATGAGGCTCTCGAGGTCGGCGGCCTTCGGCTTCACCAGCCAGAACTTCGGCAGGTAGGAGCGAAAGTCGTCGAGAATCTCGCGGCCCCAGGCGCTGCCGGTCTCGCGCGCATGCGCCTCCAGCAGGCCGCGCAGGTGGTGCAGGTGCGCCTCCATGGCCTCCGGCGTGATGCGATGGATGTCGATGAGTTCGTGGTTGTAGCGGTCGACGAAATCGCGGTCGATGTCGAGCACGTAGGCGAAGCCGCCGGTCAGGCCGGCGCCGAAATTCACGCCGGTGCGACCCAGCACCACCACCACGCCGCCGGTCATGTACTCGCAACCGTGATCGCCGCAACCCTCGACCACCGCGACCGCGCCCGAGTTGCGCACTGCGAAGCGCTCGCCGGCAGTCCCGGCGGCGTACAGCTGCCCGCCGGTGGCGCCGTACAGGCAGGTGTTGCCGATGATCGGCGCGCTGCGCGCCTCGAAGCGGCTGCCGGTCGGCGGGTAGATCACCAGGCGGCCGCCCGCCATGCCCTTGCCGACGTAATCGTTGGCGTCGCCCTCGAGGTAGAGATGCAGGCCGCCGACGTTCCAGACACCGAAGCTCTGCCCGGCGGAGCCCTTCATGCGGATGACCACCGGGTCCGCCTCGAGGCCGAGATTGCCGTACCGGCGCGCGATCTCGCCCGACAGCCGCGCCCCGATGGAGCGGTGGAAATTCTTCACTTCGTAGAAGAAGGTGCCGCCGCGGCGCTCCTCGATGGCCTGGCTGCAGTCCGCGACCATGCGCTCGTTGAGCAGTCCCTCGTCGAACGGCGGGTTGCGTGCCTCGGTGCAGAAGCGTGCCTCGCCGGCCGACAGCCCGCCGGCGTTGAGCAGGGGCTTCAGGTCGAGGCGTCGCTGGCGCGGCGTCTCGCCCGGCAGCGGTGCGGCCAGGTCGGCGCGCCCGATCAACTCCTCGATGCTGCGCGCACCGAGCGCGGCGAGCAGTTCGCGGGTCTCGCGCGCCACGAAGCGGAAGTAGTTCATCACCATCTCGGGCAGGCCGATGAAGTGCCGCTCGCGCAGCACGGGGTGCTGCGTGGCCACGCCGGTGGCACAGTTGTTGAGGTGGCAGATGCGCAGGTACTTGCAGCCCAGCGCCACCATCGGCGCCGTGCCGAAGCCGAAGCTCTCGGCGCCCAGCACCGCCGCCTTGATGACGTCGGCGCCGGTCTTGAGGCCGCCGTCGGTCTGCAGGCGCACGCGGTGCCGCAAGCCGTTCTGCACCAGCACCTGGTGGGTCTCGGCCAGGCCCAGCTCCCACGGCGAGCCGGCGTACTTGGTCGAGGTCAGCGGGCTCGCGCCCGTGCCGCCGTCGTAGCCCGAGATGGTGATCAGGTCGGCGTAGGCCTTGGTGACGCCGGCCGCCACCGTGCCGACGCCGGCCTGCGCTACCAGCTTGACCGATACCAGCGCCGCCGGATTGACCTGCTTCAGGTCGAAGATCAGCTGCGCGAGATCTTCGATCGAGTAGATGTCGTGATGCGGCGGCGGCGAGATCAGGCCGACACCGGGCCGCGCATAGCGCAGCTTCGCGATCATCTCGTTGACCTTGTGGCCGGGCAGCTGGCCGCCTTCGCCGGGCTTCGCGCCCTGCGCGATCTTGATCTGCAGGACCTCGGCGTTCACCAGGTACTCGGCCGTGACGCCGAAGCGCCCGGAGGCCACCTGCTTGATCTTGGAGAGCTTCTCCGTGCCGTAGCGGGCCTTGTCCTCGCCGCCCTCACCTGAATTCGAACGCCCGCCGAGGCGGTTCATGGCGATGGCCAGCGCTTCGTGGGCCTCGGGCGAGAGCGCACCGAGGCTCATGCCGGCGGAATCGAAGCGCTTGTAGAGCGCCTCCTCCGGCTCGACCTCCTCCAGCGGGATCGGCGGGCCCAGCGGCTTCACCTCCAGCAGGTCGCGAATCACCATCGCGGGTCGCTCGTTCACCAGCCGCGCATATTCCTGGTAGATGCCGTAGTCGCCGCTCTGCACCGCGGCCTGCAGGGTGGCGATGACGTCGGGGTTGTAGGCGTGGTACTCGCCGCCGTGCACGTAGCGCAACAGGCCGCCCTGCTCGACCTCGCTGCGCGTGTTCCAGGCGCGCTGCGCGAGGGCCATGGCGTCGGACTTCAGGTCGGTGAAGTCGGCGCCCTGGATGCGCGACACGCTGCCCGGGAAGCAGCGCGCCACGACCTCGTCGTGCAGCCCGACGATTTCGAACAGCGCGGCGCCCCGGTAGCTGGCAATGGTCGAGATGCCCATTTTCGACATGATCTTGAACAGGCCCTTGCGGATACCGCGACGATAGCTGCGGCCCAGCTGCCGGCCGCTCTCCCGCCCGCCCTTTAGGCGCCCGCTGCGCGCCAGGTCGTTGAGGCACTCGTAGGCCAGGTAGGGGTAGATGGCCGTAGCGCCGTAACCGACCAGGCAGGCGAACTGGTGCGGGTCGCGCACCGTGCCGGTCTCGACCAGCAGGTTGCAGTCGCAGCGCAGCCCGGCGCGCACCAGGTGGTGGTGCACGGCGCCGGTGGCGAGCAAGGCATGGATGGGCACCGCGCCCGGACGGAGCTGGCGATCGCTGAGAACGATGATCAGCTTGCCGGCGCGCACCGCGGCCTCGGCGTCGGCGCACAGCCGGTCCAGGCCGTCCTGCAGGGACTCAGCCTCGGGGCGGTTCAGGTCGAGCAGTTCGTAGCCGTTGTCCTGCTCCTGGTCCGCCAGCAGCTGGCGGAACTTGCGTTGCGACAGTACCGGCGAGTTGATGACGATACGCCGGGCGTACTCCGGCCGCGGCTCGAACAGGTTGTGCTCGCGGCCGATCTGGGTCTCCAGCGACATCACCACGCGCTCGCGCAGCGAATCGATCGGCGGATTGGTGACCTGCGCGAACTGCTGGCGAAAATAATCGTACAGCGAGCGGACGCGCCGCGACATGAAGGGCAGCGGCGTGTCGTCACCCATCGAGCCGACGGCCTCGGCCTCAGCCTCGCACAGCGGCCGCAGCACCTCCTCGCGTTCCTCGCGGGTGACGCCGAACATCTTCTCGTAGCGGACCAGTTCCTCGCGCTGCATGGGCTCGGCGAGCAGCTGCGGGTCGACCAGCGAGGTCTCGAGGTAGCGCACGCCGCGGCGCAGCCAGTCCTTGAACGGTGCCCGGCTGGCGAGCACCTCGTCGATCTCGCGCCATTCCATCAGCTTGCCGGTGGCGGTGTCGGCGATGATCATCTCGCCGGGGCCGAGCCGCCCCTTGGCGACCACCTGCTCCGGGCGGTAATCCCACACGCCGACCTCGGACGCGATGGTCAGGTGATCGTCGTCGGTGACCACCCAGCGCGCCGGACGCAGGCCGTTGCGGTCGAGGATGCAGGCGGCATTGCGCCCGTCGGTCATGACGATGCCCGCCGGGCCGTCCCACGGCTCCAGGTGCATGCCGTAGTACTCGTAGAAGGCGCGCGTGTCCGAATCGATGTCGTCCACGGTCTGCCAGGCAGGCGGGATCAGCAGGCGGGCCGCCTGCATCATGTCCATTCCGCCGGCCACCAGCACCTCCAGCATGTTGTCGAGGCTGGAGGAGTCGGAGCCGCTCAGCGACACCAGCGGCGTGAGGTGCTGCAGCTCGGGCAGCGCCTGCGAGCGGAATTTCGGCGCCCGCGCCAGCGCCCAGTTGCGGTTGCCCTGGATGGTGTTGATCTCGCCGTTGTGGGCGAGGTAACGGAAGGGCTGCGCCAGGCGCCACTGCGGCAGCGTGTTGGTCGAGAAACGCTGGTGAAAGACACAGACGCGCGCCGCCAGCCGCTCGTCGGCCAGGTCCGGATAGAACACCGGCAGCTGCTCCGGCATCACCATGGCCTTGTAGGCCACTGTGTCGGGCGACAGGCTGGCAATGTAGAACACCGGATCGCTGGCCTCGAGCTTCTGCTCGGCACGCCGGCGCGCCACGAACAGCCGGCGGCGAAAGGTGTCGGTCGGCATGGCCTCCGGCGCGGTGACGAATACCTGCTGGATCAGCGGCAGGGTCCTGAGCGCCTGCTCGCCGCAGGCCTCGGGATTGACCGGCACGGTGCGCCAGCCGTCCAGGCGCAGCCCTTCAGCCGCCACGCAGGCGCGAATGGTATTGCGCGCCGCCGCGGCGCGCCCCGGGTCGTGGTCCATGAACACCATGCCGGCCGCGAAGTGCGCGCCGGGCGCGAGGCCGGCCTGCTCGGCTACCGTGCGCAGAAAGGATTCGGGCGCCGACAGCAGGATGCCGCAGCCATCCCCGGTCTTGCCGTCGGCCGCCACGGCGCCGCGGTGGGTCAGCCGGCCCAGCGCCGCGACGGCCGTGGCGACCAGCCAGTGGCTGTCGCGGCCCGCGAGGCTGGCGATCAGGCCGAAGCCGCAGCTGTCCCGCTCGAAAGCCGGTCGATAGAGGCCCTGCTCGGCAGACACGGTCAAGACTCCCTCCGGCCCTCGGCCGAACCGATCCCGGTTGCCCTGGATATCCAAAACCCGGCCCGGAACACGGGCCGACCACTTCAAGTGCTTGTTTTTATTTGATCACTTATGCACAGGCGGTTTTTGTGCGCAGTGCAACACAGACTATAAAACAGACTCCGGCGCCAAGGTCAAATGCCGCGGCCGGTCCGGCCTCGCCACTCGGCGCGCGTCACCTTCCAGCCGCCGTCGTCCCGCAACGAGAGTTCCAGCCCGAAGGCGTCCGCCGCCAGGCCGGACGCGCCGGCGCCGGCCGACAGGATCTCCAGCCGCACGGTCGCCAGCTGCGGCGAATGCAGCTGGATTTCACGCACGGTCACGATCAGCTCAAGCCGCGGATAGCGCATCAGCAATCCCCGCAGCGTCAGCGCCACCGTGCGCCGGTCGCGTCCGGCGCTGTCCGCGTAATCCCTCGCCACCCACGCCGCGAGCGCCTGGTGATCACCCGCCTCGGCGGCCTGCTCTGCTTCGGCGAGCAAGGCTCGTAGCCGCGCCTCCGGCGCGTCCACCGGCTTGCTGCAGCCGCCCAGCAGCGCCGCGGCCAGCAGCCATGCCAGCCAGGACGCCAGGGGCGCCGCCGCGGACGGACCCGCATCCCGTTTCGTCCAATTAGCTTGCATGCGTGGACACCACGATCGTTCCGGGGTGAGGGCCCAGCGTAGACTGGACTCCCGCGGCATGAAAGCCGATATTTGCGGCGAGCCGATTCGCTCGCCGCAGCCCGGCACGAGGACAGCAGCCAATGCACGATCAGCGCATCGCCGAAGACATTCTCGACTACTGGTTCGGCGATGCCGTCCGGGACCCTTCGAAGGTACCCGGCCGAATGGGTTTCTGGTTCAACGTGGACCCGCAGCGCGACGCGGAGATGCGCGAGCGCTGGGGCGAGCTGGTGGCCGCCGCCTCGGAGGGCAAGCTCGACTTCTGGACCCGGACGCCGCGCGGGCGGCTGGCGGTGCTGATCCTGCTCGACCAGATGCGTCGCAACATCTACCGCGGCACCGCCGACGCGTTCCGGCACGACGGGCGCGCCCGCTACCTGATGCGCGACGGCGTCAGCCGCCTGATGGACATGAAGCTGACGCCGATCGAGCGGGTGTTCTTCTACATGCCGCTGCAGCACGCGGAATCGCTCGACGACCAGGAACTGGCGGTGGACCGCTTCCTGCAGCTGGAGCGCGAGGTCGCCTCCGACCACCGCGAGATTTTCGCCGGCTTCCGCAAGTACGCGCAGAAGCACCGCGACATCGTCGCGCGCTTCGGCCGCTTCCCGCACCGCAACGCGATTCTCGGGCGTCGCGACACGCCCGAGGAGGCCGCCTGGCTGGCCGGCGGCGGGGAGCGCTTCGGACAGTCGACGCCGACCGACGCTACCGGGAACTACAAGGCGCTGCCGGGCTGAGGCCCCGGCCGGGCCCGCGCTGCCAACGACGCGCGTCCGGCCGACAGGATCAGGGCCGGCCGCCGTCCGCCTGCGCCGCCAGCCAGGCGTCGATGCGCGCCTCCAGGATATCCAGCGGCAGGTCGCCCTGCCCGAGCACCTGGGCATGGAAATCGCGGATGTCGA
>DAOMOU010000128.1:0-6426 GCA_035444525.1 Gammaproteobacteria bacterium
GCCCAGAACAGGTTCTGCCGGATGTTGCGCAGGGTGGCGGCCGACAGCGCCACGGCGTTGGGCAGGTTGCGCAGCTCGCCGGACATGAGCACCAGCTCGGCGCTGTCGATGGCGATGTCCGTGCCGGTGCCGATGGCGATGCCGACGTCGGCCTGGGCGAGCGCCGGCGCATCGTTGATCCCGTCGCCGACGAACGCCACCTTGCGGCCGCCGGCTTGCAAGCGGCGCACCACCTTTACCTTGTCGTCCGGCAACAGCTCGGCGTGCACTTCGTCGATGCCCGCCTCGCGCGCGATCGCCGCGGCGGTGCGACGGTCGTCGCCCGTCAGCATGACGACGCGCAGGCCGAGGCGGTGCAGCGCCGCGATCGCGACCCGCGCGGATTCCTTGAGCGGGTCCGCCACCGCCACCAGCGCTGCGCAGCGTCCGTCCACCGCGGCGTAGAGCGGCGTCGCGCCTTCGGCCGCGAACTCGGCGGCCGCTGCCGTAAAAGTCGTCACGTCGATTCCCTGCCGCGCCATGAAACGCGCCGCACCGACTGCGACACGCCGCCCCTCGACCAGGGCGCTCGCACCGAGCCCGGCCTCGGCCATGAACTCCGTCGCGTCGTGCAGCGCGATGCCGCGATCATGCGCGCCGGCGACGATGGCCGCCGCGATGGGGTGCTCGGAGCGCCGCTCGACGGACGCCACCAGGGCCAGCGTGCGGGTCTCGTCGAAGCCCGGGGCCGTCCGGAACACCGTCAGTGCAGGCTCGCCGCGCGTGAGCGTGCCCGTCTTGTCGAGCGCCACCGTGTCCGCTTCCTGGAGCGCCTGGAGCGCATCGCCCTTGCGAAACAGCAGGCCGAGCTCTGCGGCCTTGCCGGTCCCGACCATGATCGAAGTGGGCGTGGCGAGTCCCATCGCACAGGGGCAGGCGATGATCAGCACCGCGACGGCGTTGACCAGCGCGAAGCCCAGCGCCGGCGCCGGGCCGAGCACCAGCCAGGCGGAGAAAGTCAGGATCGCGAGCCCGATGACGACGGGCACGAACACGTGGGTGACGCGGTCCACCAGGGCCTGGATCGGCAGCTTGGCCGCCTGCGCCTGCTCGACCATGCGCACGATGCGCGCCAGCACGGTTTCCGCGCCCACGCGGGTGGCACGGAAGGTGAAGGCGCCGCTGCCGTTGATGGTCCCGCCGATCACCTCGTCACCGACCGACTTCTCCACCGGCAGGGGCTCGCCGCTGATCATCGATTCGTCCACCCAGGAACTGCCCTCCACTAGGCAGCCGTCGACCGGCACGCGTTCACCTGGGCGCACCAGCACCAGGTCGCCTGCCCGCACGCGCTCGATCGGTGCTTCCAGGGTGCGCCCGTTGCGCTGGATGCGCGCCGTGCGGGGCTGCAGCGACACCAGGCGGCGGATGGCGTCGCCGGCGCGGCCGCGCGCACGCGCCTCGAGGTAGCGACCGGCGAGGATCAGGGTGATGATGACCGCGGATGCCTCGAAATAGACGTTCGCGGTGCCGGCCGGCAGCAGTCCGGTGAAGAACACCGCCACGACCGAATAGGCCCAGGCGGCCGTGCTGCCCAGCATCACCAGCGAATTCATGTCGGGCGCACCGCGCATCAGCGCGGGCCAGCCGGTGCGGTAGAAGCGCAGCCCGGGCCCGAACTGCACCGCGGTCGCCAGCACGAAGAACAGCAAGTGCAGGTTGCGGATGCCGACGGCATCGGCCGCGAATCCGGCCATGCCCGGCACGAGATGCGCGCCCATCTCCAGGACGAAGATCGGCAGGGTGAGCAGCGCCGCCAGCAAGAACGCGTTGCGCAGCGCGCGGCTCTCGTCGAATCTCGCGGTATCGTCGCGTGATGCCTGCTCCGCGGCGTCGAGCAGCGGCTCGGCCTCGAATCCCGCGTCGCGAATCGCCTGGGCGACGGCCTCGGCGTTCGCGGCCGGGTCGGCCAGCGTCACGAAGGCCCGTCCGGAGGCGAGGTTCACCGTGGCGCCGGTCACGCCGGGGGCCTTGCGCGCGGCCTGCTCGACCCGGCCGACGCAGGAGGCGCAGCGCATCCCGCCGACGCTGAGTATCAGTTCCTTCGGCGCGGCGGCCGGCGTGGCGTTGTCGAGGGCCGTCATGGCCCGATTATGCCGCCGGAGGGCGGGCCGGCATCAAGCGGGCTGCGGCGAAACGGCGTGCCGCGGCGCGCGGATGCGGTCCCAGGCCTTCTCGTGAAAAAAATAGGCCACGGTGTTGAGGGCCGGCTCGATGAGGGCGATCGCGCCGCCAATGGCCACGCTGCCGGTCAGCGCGAAGCCGACGCTGAACGCGACGAAGAAATGCACCACGGCGAAGCTGAGTGTCTTGGTCATGGTTGCGCCCTCCAGGGGGAATTGCCTTGGATGGCACGATAAGGCGCGCGCATCCATTAGTACAATGAATTAATTCTCTCGATTCGATAGACAATATCTATTTATCGCAAGGCATAGAGCACGACCGCCAGCAGCAACCCGACCATCACGGCCATGCAGAGCCGGGTCAGGGAGCGTGCCGTCACCGGCCCGCCGCCATGGCAAAGAACATCAGGTAGACCAGGCGACCGTTCTGCAGCGAGTCACCGAAATTCTCGCCGGCGGTGTGCCACAGCCAGGGGCGCAGCAGGATGAGCCGGTTGAAGCGCATCGGCACGCGCATGGTCATTTCCCACTTCGAGTCGTCGCGGGAGTCGCGGTCGAGGATCTCGGTCACCATCTGCCGTGCCGACGCAAAGCCATGGCCCGCGGCTTCCCGGTCGTCGTACGGCGCGCGGTCGGTGTTGGTCGCCTTGTGGCGGAAAAATTCCGTACCCCCGCGGCAGTCCTCCGGCCGGCTCAGGTAGAGAATCCCGGACCAGTGGGCGCCATCGACATGCACCTTCGCCTTGCCGACGTCACTGGCGAGCGTGATGCGGCACTTGCCGTGCGACTGCGGCGGCGGCATCGGCTCGACATGCTCGCCGACCAGCCGCGAGACCTGGTTCGCCAGGCCGCCGATGTCGATGCGCTCGACCGAATTCCGCCCCGGGAAGGCGCCCTGAACCTGCGGATAGGTCAGTCGCAGCGCCGCCTCGCGCAGCTGCTGCGGGTTGTCGAGAAAATCGTCCACGATGATCAGCGAGGTGGGCATGGTGTGCGAGCCTAATGGCTTTCAGTCCACCGCATCAAGCGAGCCTCACCGCTCCACCTCAGTCGTACTTGAAGCGCTCGGCGACGATCTGCCGGGCCGGGACGCCAAAATCGCGCAGGCTGTGCTCGACGCTGTTCATCATGGGGGGAGGCCCGCACACGAAGTAGACCCATCCGGCCCGGTCCACCGGGTCGAGACAGGCGTCCAGCATCTCCCGGTCGAGTTCGCCGACCGGGCCGGTCCAGCCCGGCGGCGGCTCCGACAGCACGAGATGCAGCTCGAGGTTCAATTCGCCCGCCATCTGCCGGAGCTCTTCGCGATACAGCAACTGGGTTTCGACGCGATTGCCGTACACCAGGGCGGCGCGGCCGCGCCAGCGCTCTGCACGCAGCTGGCGCAGCATGCTGATGATCGGCGCAAAGCCCACGCCGCCGGCGATGAAGGCAATCCGGTCGGGGTGCGGATCCGGCAGCACGAAGTGCCCGTGTGGTCCGTCCAGCCAGGCCCGCGTGCCCACCGGCACTTCGCCGATACGGTTGGTGAAGTCGCCGCTCTGCTTGATGGTGAAGGCGACGTCGGGCCGGCCGGCCGGTGCCGAGCTGATGGAGAAGGGGTGCTCCGTGAGGCTCAGCGGATGGTGGCCGAGATTCAGCCAGGCGAACTGGCCGGCGAGGAAATGCACCGACTGGTCGTGATCCGGGCGCACCACCAGCTCCCAGCAGCGGTCGGCCACCTGCCGGTTGGCGACCACGCGATACGGTCGCCGCAGCTGCGACAGCGGCTTGAGCACGTAAACGAACAGCAAGGTGAGCACGGCCAGGCCCGTCATCACGACCCAGAACCCCGCCAGCACGGGATGGGCGCCGTGCGTGCCGACGGTGAGCGTGTGATGCAGGCCGAGGCCGGCGATCAGCGCGGCGCCGAGCCCGTGGCTCGCCCGCCAGATCTCGTAACGAAACGGCAGCCGGTCGCGAAAGATCGCCATTGGTACCAGCGCCAGCAGCAGGCACCACGCAACGACCCCGGAGCGATACCACTCGCCAGTGAACATGCGCTGCACGAAGCTCGCCGCGCGCATCGGGTCGGGGCTGAGCCGCGGCACCGCGTACAGGAAGGGATGCGCGAACAGGAACAGCAACAAGCCCAGCGCAGCCAGCTGGTGTACCCGCATGGTGACGTCGATCCCGACGCGACCCGAGACGCCGTGAAAACGGCCCGACAGCACGAATTCCAGCAACAGCATGGCGAAGCCGACCATCGCCAGCCCCGAGGCCAGTTCGCGCCAGGGATTCCGGGCAGGGGCGCCGAGCAGCGCCGCCAGCGCCAGCGGCGCGAGTGCGATCAGCAGGTACAGGACCAGCAGGGCGGGACCGCCGATACCTCGCAATATGCGGGCCCGGTCATCGGGCGATGGCCTCGCCCCGGCCGCTCCCGGCGGTGTCGGCGTGTTCCTGGACATGCTCACTACGCTGCCCTGCGCTGGGCGCCCGCGTCAATTCGCGGTTGTAACGACCGGCGCCGCCATGCCGGCCATCCGGCGCCCGCGGGCGCCAAATCGCGGTAGTCTATGGCAATGGAATTACCTGACAGGACCCCCCCGGTCCTTGCCCGCGGGCCCTGACATGTACACACGGCGAACCGGGATGCTCGCCCTGCTGACCGTTGGCGCCGCCTTGCAGTGCCCGGTCCTGGCTGAACCGGAGGAGCCGCCCGCGGCGGCGGCCTGCGGCTTGTCGCCGGAGGCGCTGGAGAATGCCGGCGCGCGCATCGGCAAGTTGTCCATCCACGCCGAGAACATTTTCGACCTCGATGACCCGGCCGAGGACAACGCGCTGTTCCGGACGATGAACCGCCTGCATGTGCGCACCAGGGACGGGGTGATCGCGCGGCAGTTGTTGTTCGGATCGGGCGACGCCTTTCGCGTGCAGCAGCTCGACGAGTCCGAGCGCCTGCTGCGCTCGACTGCCTACCTGTATGACGCCGACATCCGGATCGCCGCTTGTGATGCGCAATCCGTGGACCTCGAGGTGCATACCCGGGACGTCTGGACGCTAAAGCCGGGCTTCTCGCTGTCTCGCAGCGGCGGCGAGAGCCGGGTCGGCTTCGACCTGCAGGAGGACAATTTCCTCGGTCGCGGCGGGAGCGTGCGTTACGTGCGTCGGATCGACGAGGAGCGCCGCTCCACGGAAATCGGCTACGCGGACCGCAACCTCGGCGGGCGCTGGATTTCCCTGGACGCCACCGTTGCGGACAACAGCGACGGCCACGAGCTCGGCATCGGTCTCGAGCGCCCTTTTTACGCCCTCGACTCGCGCTGGGCCCTGGGCGCAAGGATACTGGACCGGCGCCTCGAGGATCCGGTCTATTCGCTCGGCGACGAGATCGGGCGGTTCCGCGAGGACGTCGAGCACCTCGATATCTACGGGGGCTGGTCGAACGGCTTACAGGCCGGCTGGGTGCAGCGCTGGCTGGCCGGCGTGGTGTACGACCGGCGCCGGTTCGCCAACGCGGACGGGTCGATCGATCCGGCGCTGATCCCGGAGGATCGCAAGCTGCTCTATCCCTTCGTCGAGTACCAGTTGATCGAGGACCGCTTCCAGCGCGCGGCGAATCTCGACCAGATCTACGTCACCGAGGACGTATCGCTCGGGGCGTCGATCGGACTGCGGCTCGGCCTGCTGTCGGAAACGCTCGGCGCCGACCGCCGTGGCGCGACCTTCGGCGTCGTAGCGCGCCGCGGCTACGGCGATCCACTGCACGTGCTGTGGGATTTTTCTGCCCACGCCAGCGGCCGGCTGGAAAGCGGCGAGATCACCAACGCCATAGTCGGTGGTACCGCGAGCTGGTACTTGCGCCAGTCGGAACGGCGCCTGTTGTTTGCGGCCGTGCGTGGCGACGTGGCGGAGAACCTGGACCTGGACAATCCGCTGGAGCTGGGCGGTGACAACGGCCTGCGTGGCTATCCGCTGCGCTACCAGCGTGGCGACGCGCGCGCCCAGTTCACCATCGAGCAGCGATACTTCACCGACTACTACCTGTGGCGCCTGTTCCGGGTCGGCGGAGCGATATTTTTCGACGCTGGCCGCGTCTGGGGCGAGAACCCCTACGGCGGCGAGAACCTCGGCTGGCTGCGCGACGTGGGCTTCGGCCTGCGGCTCGGCAGCACGCGTTCCAGCATCGGCCGCGTGGTCCACATCGACCTCGCCTTCCCGCTCGACGGCGATGCGTCGATCGACAGCGTGCAATTCCTGGTGCAGGGGAAAAGAAGTTTTTGAG
>DAOMOU010000129.1:0-6359 GCA_035444525.1 Gammaproteobacteria bacterium
ATGCTCGCCTCGGTGGTCGGCTCGATGTCGGCCTTCTATCACGACTCCACCGACATCGAGAATCCGCGGCATCGCGAAATCTTCGCCCATCGCATCATCGCCAAGATCCCCACCATCGCCGCCGCGGCCTACAAGCACTCGGTCGGCCAGCCGTTCATCTACCCGCGCAACGAGCTCGACTATTCGAGCAACCTGCTGAACATGTTCTTTGCAGTGCCGACCGCCGACTACAAGATCGACCCGGTCGCCGCGGAGGCCCTCGACCTGCTGTTCATCCTGCACGCAGACCACGAGCAGAACGCCAGCACCTCGACCGTCCGCCTGGCGGGCAGCTCCGGCACCAATCCCTACGCCGCGATCGCGGCCGGGATCGCGACCCTGTGGGGCCCGGCGCACGGCGGCGCCAACGAGGCCGTGCTGCAGATGCTCGAGAAGATCGGCTCGGTGGACAACATTCCGAAGTTCATCGCCAAGGCAAAGGACCGGGACGACCCCTTCCGGCTGATGGGCTTCGGCCATCGCGTCTACAAGAACTTCGATCCGCGCGCCAAGCTGATTCGCACCATGTGCCACAAGGTGCTGAACCGTCTCGGCCACACCGACTCGCCGCTGTTCGAACTGGCCTTGCGGCTGGAGGAGATCGCGCTCGAGGACGAGTACTTCATCGAGCGCAAGCTGTACCCGAACGTGGACTTCTATTCGGGCATCATCTACCGGGCGATCGGCATCCCGACCTCCATGTTTACGGTGATGTTTGCGATCGCGCGGACCGTCGGCTGGGTGGCTCACTGGCAGGAAATGATCACCGATCCGCAGCGGCGCATCGGGCGCCCCCGCCAGCTTTACACGGGCGCCGGCACCAGGGACTACACGCCGATCGAGCGCCGCGGGGCGTAGTCGCGCCACGGGCGCCGGCGTGCCGGCCGGGCTTCAGTCCCGGCCCGACGGCCTGAAGGCGGCGTCGTCCGCCGCCGGGCTCGCGGCAGCGAGCAGCGCCTCCACCTCTTCGCGCCGCGCCCGGCGCATCTGGCCGCCGTTGACGGGACAGACAGGCGCCTCGCGCAGCCCATGTTCGGGGAATACCGTCACTTCCACCGGTACGCCGTGCACCTCGAACTCGAAGCTCGGGAAGCTGGCGTACTCGCCGCCGGCCAGGCGGACGCGGCGCTCGCCACTGCGATAACGGCCGCCGCGCTCGATGAGCAGGAAGGCCACTTCTTCCGGCGTCGCGGCGAACAGGTGCAGGGAGACGTCAGTGTGCAGCGTGGCGGTGCCGGCGAGCACCGGGCCCACCAGCCGGGGATTGAAGCCCTGCAGCAGGCGCATGGCGTCCAGCGCGGCCTCGCGCAGCACGCGCAGGTTGTCGTGGTGGGCGGCCCCGCCGAACAGGCGCTGCTGCGCCGCCAGGGCATCCGCTATTTCCTGGTTGGCGGGCAGCGCGTGACGGTCGACGATGCCGAGCCGCTCCGCGGCCTTGCGCTTGGCCAGCAGGAAATCCCGGACGCCCTGTTCGCGCATGATCCGGGCGGCTTCCTCGGCCACCCGGATGCGCAGTTCGCCCGCTCGTTGTATCGCACGTTTCGGCATGCTGCTGGCCGCCGTTCAGAACAGCGGGTCCTCCTCGCTGCTGCCGTCCGGATAGCGCTCCTCACCGCCCTCCGGCGGCGGGGGCACTTCACCGACGCGGAACACCTCGAAGATCGCATCCGGTTCGCCGGCGCGCGCCAGCCGGCCGGTGTCGGCCGACACGCGCACCGTGACCAGCCCGGGCGGTTCCGCCGGCCGGCTGCTGCGCATGCCCTCGAGCGCGCCGCGCATGAATGCCATCCAGACCGGCAGCGCGGTGGTCGCGCCGGTCTCGCCGCGACCCAGCGGCCGCTCCTGGTCGAAGCCCACCCATGCGGTGGCCACCAGGTCACCGTTGTAGCCCGCGAACCAGGTGTCGCGCCCGTCGTTGGTGGTGCCGGTCTTGCCGGCGAGGTCGTTGCGGCCGAGCTCGCGCGCCCTGGCCCCGGTGCCACGCCGCACCACGTCCTCCAGCATGCTGGAAATGATCCAGGCGTTACCCGCATCGATGGCCTGCGGCGGCTGGGTCGAAGCGGCGTCCGCCGGCGTTGCTTCGCCTGACTCGTCGTTGGCGGCGGCCGGCTCGCGCGCAAACTCCGGCAGTCTGCCGTACTCGCACTCGGCGCAGGCCCAGGGCGGCTCGGCCTGGTGCAGCAGCTCGTCGTCGGGTCCGTAAATCCGGTCGATGAAATAGGGCGCAATCCGGAAGCCGCCGTTGGCGAATGCGGCGTACCCCGCCGTCAGTTCCACCGGCGTTACGCCGCCGCTGCCCAGCGCCAGCGTCAGGTTGCGCGGCAAGGAATCCGCCGGGAAGCCGAAGCGGCTCACGTAGTTGACCGTGAACGGTACGCCGATCTGTTCCAGCACCCGGATGGAGACCAGGTTGCGGGATTGCACCAGCGCCTCGCGCAGGCGCATCGGCCCGTAGAAACGGCCGGTGTAGTTCTGCGGCCGCCAGGTGTCCTCGAGGACCGGGTCGTCGTACACCACCGGCGCGTCGATCATGATGCTGGCTGCGGTGAGTCCGCGTTCCAGCGCCGCGGAATAGACGAAGGGCTTGAACGCGGAACCCGGCTGGCGTCGCGCCTGGGTCGCCCGGTTGAACTTGCTTTGTTCGAAGTCCAGCCCACCGCTGAGCGCCACCACCGCGCCGTCGCGGGGGTCGAGCGCCACCAGCGCCCCCTGAACCGCCGGCACCTGGGACAATGCCCAGGCGTCGTCGCGCCGGTCGAGCAACAGCACGTGCCCGGTCGCCACCACGTCGGCCGGCCGCTCCGGCGCCGGCCCACGGTTGTTCTCGTCGATGTAGCGGCGCGCCCAGCGCATGCCCTCGAAATCCAGCCGCGCCTCGCCGGCACCCCGCACGAACACGTCGGCGCCCGTGTCGTCGACCGCCAGCACGAGTGCGCTGCGCAGGCCGGCCGGCTCCGGGTAGCTGTCGAGCAGTGCCTCGACGTCCTCCGCGCCCTCGGGCAGCGCCTCGACCTCCGCCACCGGCCCGCGGTAGCCGTGGCGCAGGTCATAGCTCTCCAGCCCCTGGCGGACCGCCCGCTGGGCGGACGGTTGCAACCGGCTGTCCACCGTCGTCACCACCGAGTAACCGGCCGTGTACGCCTCCGGGCCGTAACGGTCCAGCACTTCCTGGCGCGCGATCTCCGCGACCCAGGGCGCCCGCAGGCGCACCTGGGCGCCATGGATCCGCGACAGCACGGGCTCGGCCGATGCGGCCTCCATCGCCTCGCGATCGATTGCGCCGGTCTCGAACAGGCGGCGCAGCACGTAGGCGCGGCGTTGCCGGGCGCGTTGCGGGCTGGTGACGGGGTTGTCCAGCGACGGCGCCCGCGGCAGGCCCGCGATCAGGGCCATCTCGGCCAGGCTGAGCTCGCCGACCTGCTTGCCGAAGTACACCTCGGCCGCGGCGCCGACGCCATAGGCGCGCTGGCCGAGGAAGATCTTGTTCAGGTAGAGATCGAGGATTTCCTCCTTCGACAGCAGGTGCTCGATGCGCAGCGCCAGGAAGATCTCGCGGACCTTGCGCGAAACGGTCTTTTCGCGGCTGAGAAAGAAATTGCGTGCGACCTGCATGGTGATCGTACCGCCGCCCTGCGCCGGCTCGCCGGTGGCGATGACCGCCAGCGTCGCGCGCGTCAGGCCCTGCCAGTCGACGCCCGGATGCTCGAAGAAGCGGTCGTCCTCGGCGGCCAGGAAAGCCCGCTGCAATTGTTCGGGCACCTCGTCGATGCGCAGTGGAATCCGGCGCTGCTCGCCGAACTCGGCCATCAGCAGGCCGTCGCGCGAGTAGACCCGCATCGGCACCTGCAGGCGGACGTCGCGCAACGACTCCACGCCGGGCAGGCTCGGCGCCACATAGTAATAGGCGCCGATCGCGGCGAGCGCGAGGGCGGTCAGCGACATCGCAACCAGGGCGACGATGCCGTAGAAAAGGCGCAGGAGAACTCTCATCGGACGGGGGCAGCTGGCTTGCCTTTTGCCAAGGCGCTCAGCATATTACCACTTCATGCGAACGGCCCCGAACAGGGCCGCCGGCGGTGCAGGGCGCGGCAGAATGGCCACCGCCGATCCCCTCTTCGGAGCGCCGTGGGTGAGCGGTCCGAAATATGTCAACCCGTGACCCCGTTCACGGATTCGCCGGCGCTTTCTGCTGCAATGTCGGCTTCCGGCTTCGGGCACGCCGGTGGGCGGACTGGATGGGTCCGTTGCATTAGTTAATGTCGTAGTCTATCTTCGCCTTCCAAGCCCCGGACGCAAAAGGAAATTCAAAGTGCTTTTCGGGAGATCCAACAAGCCACTGCTGGGGCTGGATATCACGACTTCCTCGGTGAAGCTCATCGAGCTTTCGAAGTCCGGAGACACTTATCGCGTCGAGGCCTACGCGGCCGAGGCCACGCCGCTCAACGCGGTGAATGAAAAGGCCATCGTCGACGCTCAGGTGGTGGGCGAGGCGGTGCGCCGGGCGCTCAAGCGCTCGGGAGCGCGTTCCCGCGAGGCGGCGGTCGCGATCAGCGGTGATGCCGCCATTACCAAGATCATCCAGATGCCGGCGAACTTCACCGGCGCCGAACTCGAAGGCCAGGTGGAATTGCAGGCCGACCAGTACATCCCCTTCCCGATGGACGAGGTCAGCTACGACTTCGAGGTGATCGGGTCGACCGAGAAAGACCCGGACATGATCGACGTGCTGCTGGTCGCGACCCGCACCGAGAACGTCGAGCAGCGCCAGGCCGCGGTCGAGGCCGCCGGCCTGAAGACGCGCATCATGGACGTCGAGCCGTTCGCGGTCGAGAACGCCTGCCTGCTGCTGCGCCACCAGATGCTCGACGAGGGCATGGGCCACAACGTCGCGGTGATGGACTTCGGCGCCAGCAGCACCACCTTCAGCGTGCTGCGGGATCTGAAGGTCATCTACACGCGCGACTTCGCGTTCGGCGGCCAGCAGCTCACCGAAGAGATCATGCGCACCTACGGGCTGACCCTCGAGGAGGCCGGGCGCGCCAAGAAAGAGGGCGGTCTGCCGAGCAACTACGAGCCGGAAATTCTCGAGCCGTTCATCGATGACATGACCCAGCAGGTGAGCCGCTCGCTGCAGTTCTTCCTGGCTTCAGGCACCAACCGCGAGCAGCCGGAGCAGATCCTGATCTGCGGCGGTTGCGCCAACATCCCCGGCGTGGCCGACGTCATCGGCAGCCGCGTGGGCATCCCGACCCAGATCGGCAACCCGCTGGGGATGATGAAAGTTTCCTCCAAGGCCCGCTCCCAGGGCGTGTTGAAGGACGCCACCGCGCTCCTGACGGCCTGCGGCCTGGCGCTCAGGAGCTTCGACTGATGCATCGCATAAACCTGCTTCCGTGGCGCGCGGAACTGCGCAAGGAACGGCAGAAGAATTTCGCCGTCGCGACCGTTGGCGCCATCGTGCTCGGGCTGCTGATCATGTGGGCGGTGAACACCATCCTGCAGGGCCGCATCGACTACCAGAATTCCCGCAACCAGCGCCTGCAGCAGGAAATCGCGGTGCTGGACGAGCAGATCAAGGAGATCCGCAACCTCCGGCTGCGCAAGGATCGACTGCTGCTGCGCATGGCCGCCATCGATGAGTTGCAGCGGGCCAGGCCGGAGGTGGCGCACCTGTTCGACGAGATCGTCAAGGTGATGCCGGACGGCGTGTATCTCACGGAGTTCACCCAGAACGGCAGAAGCCTGCTGTTCAAGGGCGTCGCCGAATCGAGCACCAGGGTCTCCGCACTGATGCGCAACATCGCGAGTTCGCGGAGCATGGCCGATCCGCGCCTGCAGGTGGTGCAGTCGGGGCAGCAGCAGCGCGGCCGCTCGGCGCCCGCACCCCGCGGGCCCGGCCGCCAGGCCGAGTTCGCGCTGGCTGCGCGCCAGGCCGGCGGCGCGGACGAGGGCGACGAGGAGGTGCTGCAGTGAAGTTTTTCGACCAGCTCCGCTCGCTCGACACCCAGGACGTCGGGCGCTGGCCGCCGCTGTTCCGCGGCTTGGCGATCGGCATCATCTTCGTGCTGGTGGCCGTCGGCGCCACCTACTATTTCGTGTGGCGCGTGAAGATCCCCCAGCTCGAGCAGGTGCAGCGCCAGGAGCAGGACCTGCGCACCACCTTCGAGAGCCGCCAGCGGCTCGCCGCCAATCTCGAGGCCTACCGGGACCAGCTCGAGGAAGTCGAGCGGACCTTCGGCGCGATGCTGCGCCAGCTGCCCGGCGAGACTGAAGTTCCCAGCCTGCTGGTCGATATCTCCCAGACGGGCCTGGCGGCCGGA
>DAOMOU010000130.1:0-6298 GCA_035444525.1 Gammaproteobacteria bacterium
ACGACCTCGAGGAGGTCGAGCAGGTATTCGCCGAGATCGGCGACGAGATCGCCTGTGTGATCGTCGAGCCGATCGCCGGCAACATGAACATGGTCTTGCCCGCGCCGGGCTTCCTGGAGGGCCTGCGCGCGGCCTGCGACCGGCACGGCGCGCTGTTGATCTTCGACGAGGTGATGACCGGCTTTCGGGTGGCGCTCGGCGGCGTACAGGAAATCTCCGGCGTGACGCCGGACCTTACCACCCTGGGCAAGATCATCGGCGGCGGCATGCCGGTCGGCGCCTTCGGGGGACGACGCAAGGTCATGGAGCACATCGCACCGCTCGGCCCCGTCTACCAGGCCGGCACGCTGTCCGGCAACCCGGTGGCGATGCACGCCGGCATCGCCACGCTCGCCCGGCTCGACGCGGGCCTCTACGAGACGCTCGGTGCGCGCACGCAGCGGCTCGTCGCCGGCGTGCAGGCCGCCGCGGATGCGGCGGGCGTGCCGTTCACGGGCCACTCGGTTGGCGGCATGTTCGGCCTGTTTTTCACCGGCGACGGGCCGGTGCGCAGCTTCAGGCAGGTCATGGCCTGCGACCAGAAGCGGTTCAAGGCCTTCTTCCACGGCATGCTGGCGGAAAAGGTGTACCTTGCGCCGTCGGCCTTCGAGGCCGGCTTCGTGTCGCTGGCGCACACGGACGAGGATATCGAGGCGACCGTGGCTGCGGCCGCGCGCGTGCTGGCTAGGCTCTAGCCTCGCGCCCGCAGGACCAGCAGGACTCGAAGCTCGCGGCGTTGACCTCGCGGCAAGCGGCGCAGCGCCATTCACCGTCGGCAGGGTGTGCCTGCCGGTAGCGCTCGAGCACCACATCGGCGTCCTTACGCCGGCGCGCGGGCACCAACAGGCGCACGTCGCAGACCCTGGGCACGCCGCTGTAACCGCCGACGAGATCCGCGCCGGTGACCGTGGCGGGAATGCCCTCGCTCTCCAGCAGGCCCTGCAGCAGGCTGGCCTCGATCGGGTCGGTGCCGCGATGGACGCAAACCAGGCCGGCGGCGTCCAGCGGCTCGCCGTCGCCCGCGCGGTACATCAGCTCCCGAGCCCCTTCAGCAGCGGCTCGAGATATTCGAGCCGCGCGACCGGGTCGAACAGTTCCAGGCAATGCTGCTTGTGCTCGATGTCGATCGGCAGCAGCTCGGCCAGCCGGCAGCCCACCCAGCCCGCGTCCTCGAAGTCGGGCGTCACGTGACGGTAATGCGGTCCGAGGTCCTCGAACACGCCTTCCAGCAGCCGCGCCATGTCGGCAAAGCGGGCGGGCAGCGATACCGTCGGCTCCGGCTCCAGCAACTCGACCTCGCCGAGGTTCAGGCCGTCATCCTGCCGCCGGGCGGAGCGCAGCACGAAGCGCGCTCCGCCGAGCACCACCACGCCGAGCGTGCCGTCGCTCAGCTGGTCCCAGTCCACGATGCTGGCCACGGTCCCGATCTCGTACGTGGCGGCCGGCCCGGTCTCCTCGCCGGCGCGGATCAGCAGCACGCCGAAGCCGACGCCCGTCTTGAGGCAGCGGCTGATCATGTCGACGTAGCGCGGCTCGAAAATCCTCAGCGGCAGCGGTCCGCCCGGGAATAGCACCGTCTGGAGGGGAAACAGCGGAATCTCCAGCCGGCCGCTCATTCGTCCGCGTCCTGCGTTCCGCCCCAGGGGGCCACGAGCGACTGGGCGATCCCCAGGTGGTCGAGCACGCGCGCCACCACGAAGTCGACCAGGTCCGCGACCTGTGCCGGACGATGGTAGAAGCCCGGGTTGGCAGGCAGGATCACCGCGCCGGCGCGCGCCAGCGTCAGCATGTTCTCCAGGTGGATCGGCGAGAACGGCGTCTCGCGCACCACCAGTACCAGCCGGCGGCGCTCTTTCAGGACGACGTCGCCGGCGCGTTCGATCAGGCTGCGGCTGGCGCCGGTCGCCAGCGCCGAGACGGTGGCCGTCGTACAGGGACACACCACCATGGCGTCGGGCGCGGCTGAGCCGCTGGCCACCGGCGCAGTCCATTCCTCACGGCCGTGCACCGCCAGCCGTGATTCCCCCACGCCGTGGCGGGCACAGAAGAAGCGGCGAATCTCGGCGGGGCGCGCGGGCAGGTCGAGGTCGGTCTCCATGCCGATGACGACCTGGGCGGGCCTCGAGATCATCAGCGTGACCCGGCACCCTGCGCCCAACAGGCACTCAAGCAGGCGCAGCCCGTACTGCGCCCCCGAGGCTCCCGTCATCGCCAGCGCCACGTGCATGCTCATTCGGTCGCTCTCCTCGCGCGCGCCTCGAGCCCGTCACGCAAACGCCCATGCAGGCCGCCGAAGCTGCCGTTGGACATCAGCACCACGCGGTCGCCGGCGCGCAATTCCTCCAGCAGTATAGTCTCCAGCTCCGCCAGTTCGGCGCACACGCGCGCCTCGTCGCCCAGCGCCGCCAAGGCAGCGGCCGCGTCCCAGCCGAGGTCGGCGGGCGCATGCACGAACACGCGGTCAGCACCCGCCAGCGACCGGGCGAGGCTGCCCGCATGGACGCCCATGCGCATGGTGTTGGAGCGCGGCTCCAGCACCGCCACCAGTCGCCCGGCCGACAGGCCGTCGCGCATCGCCTCCAGCGTGCGCGCGATGGCCGTCGGGTGGTGCGCGAAATCATCGAACAGTTCGACGCCGTCGACCGTTCCGATCCACTCCTGCCGGCGCTTCACGCCCCGAAAATTTGCCAGCGCCCGCGCCGAGACTTCCATTGGCACGCCGGCGTGGCGCGCCGCGAGCATCGCCGCCAGCGCGTTCTCGGCATTGTGTGCGCCCGGCATGGCCCAGTGCACCGTCGCCAGCGACGCACCGTCCGGCGCGAGGACTTCGAAGCCGCCCGGCACGAGTCGTGCCGCATGGCCGGCGTCCGGCGTGGCCTCCCCGGGCCCGCGGAAGCGCTCGACCGGCGTCCAGCAGCCCTGCGCCAGCACTTCTTCCAGCGCCGCGTCACCCGCCTTGGACACGATCAAGCCGGTGCCGGGCACCGTCCGCACAAGGTGATGAAACTGGCGCTGGATGGCGGCGAGGTCCGGGAAGATGTCCGCGTGATCGAATTCCAGGTTGCCCAGGATCAGCGTGCGCGGGCGGTAATGGACGAACTTGGAGCGCTTGTCGAAAAAGGCCGTGTCGTACTCGTCGGCCTCGACGACGAAAAAGGGCGCCTCGCCCAGCCGCGCCGACACGCCGAAGTCCGCCGGGATGCCGCCGACCAGGAAGCCGGGCCGCAGGCCGGCGGATTCCAGCAGGAAGGCCAGGATGCTGGTGGTGGTCGTCTTGCCGTGGGTGCCGGCCACGGCCAGCGTCCAGCGATCGCGCAGCACCTCGCGCGCCAGCCACTCGGGCCCGGAGCAGTACGGCAGGCCCGAGTCCAGCAGCCGCTCTACCACGGGCAGGCCGCGGCGCAGCACGTTGCCGACCACGACGCAGTCCGGCGCCGGGTCCAGCCGGTCGTTGTCGTAGCCCTCGATGAGCTCGATCTCCAGCGCCGCGAGCTGCGTGCTCATCGGTGGGTACAGCGCGCGGTCCGAGCCGGTGACACGATGACCCTGCGCGCGCGCCAGCGCCGCGATGCCCGCCATGAAGGTGCCGCCAATGCCGAGGATATGGAGGTGCATCACGCGACCGGGAAGTAGCGGCGGAACATCGCCACGCTCAGGGCGAAATACAGCACGGCTGTGAGCACGCCCGCGGCGTAGCTCCAGTCCATGGCGTGGCGCAGGATGTGCCCGGTCACCAGCAAGGAGGCCAGCAGCAGCATGAACAGCGCCGTGGTGCTCACCAGCGCCGGCAGTTCCATGCCCGGGACCGGGGCGCCGTTGCCCAGCGCCCGCGCCGCCAGCCACACGAACGGCAGCGCGACGGCACTGAGCAGCGCGCCCGTGCCGAGCAGCGCGGTCAGGGTCTGCCGCAGCCGGCCCGCTCGCCCGGTACCCGCAAGCAGCCCGCCGAACACCAGCAGCAGCAGCGCAACGTCGAGGGCCAGCTGGCCCAGCAGCGCCTCGGTGCCGGCGGCGGACGGCCACAGCACGGCGGCGCCGATCGCCAGGTAAGCGAACAGCGCCAGTCCGAACACGGCGCCGGAGGTGGGCACGTCCTGCGGTCCCCTCCGATGCAGTGCGACTTCGATGAACAAGCGGATCAGGGCCTGCATGGTGTCACCTTTGCCAGCCGGCATCATACCCGGCGCCCGGCCGCGCCGCGCAAGCGCCGGACCCCGACCTGCCGTTCTGGGATAATGCCGCCATGAGTGATTACGAATTCATCGACAAGGCCGCCGATGCGGCGTCGCTGGCCCGCGAGTGGGCAGGCGTCCGGGAACTCGCCGTCGACACCGAGTTCGTGCGCGAGAGCACCTACCGGGCCAGGCTGTGCCTGATGCAGGTGTCCGACGGCGAGCGCGTCGCCTGCCTCGACATGCTGGCGCTCGACGGCCCCGGGCCGTTCGCCGACCTGCTGCTCGACCCCACCGTGCGCAAGGTTTTCCATTCGGCGCGCCAGGACCTGGAGGTGCTCAACGAGCACCTCGGCCAGGTGCCCGCCCCGATCTGGGATACGCAGATCGCCGCGGCGATGCTCGGCCATCCGGACCAGGTGGGCTACACGCAGCTGACCGGCGCCGAGCTCGGCGTGACCTTGCCGAAGGACCATGCGCGTACCGACTGGGGCCGCCGGCCGCTGTCCGACGAGCAGTTGCGGTATGCCGCCGCGGACGTTCGCTGGCTGCTGCCGCTGGCAGCAAGGCTGGACCAGGCGCTGGAGCAGCTCGGCCGCGGCGAGTGGGCGGACGCCGAATGCTCGGTCCTGTGCGACCCTGCCCTGTACGCTTTCGACGCGGCCGGGGCGTGGCGCAGGGTCAAGGGCGCCGGGCAACTGGAGGGGGCCGCGCTCGCGCGAGCGGCGGCGCTGGCCGAATGGCGGGAGCTGGAGGCGCGCCGGGCCGACCGCCCGCGGCGCTGGATCATCAGGGACGAGGCGATCGTGGCGCTGGCGACGCGCGCGCCACGGGACCCCGCCGAACTGGAGCAGGTCGAGGGCCTGCCGCCAGCGCTGTTGCGCAGGCACGGCGAGACCCTGTTGCGGATCGCCAGGGACGCCGATACCGCGCCCCCGCCGGAGCGTCCCGCCGCCGGCCGCCTCGAACCGGCCGAGGAGCGACGGGCCCGCCGGCTGATGGACCGCCTCAGGGAAATCGCCCGTAACCAGCGGATCTCGGCGCCGCTGCTCGCCACGCGCAGGGACATCGAGGCGCTGGTGCAGGGTCAGCGCGACCTGCCGCTGCTGCACGGCTGGCGGCGCGAGCTGGCCGGCGAAGAGCTGCTGCGGATGCTCGCGACGGACTGAGCAGGACGCGCGGCCGCCGCAGTTTGTTACAGGCCGAGTGCG
The DNA here is from genome assembly GCA_035444525.1 of Gammaproteobacteria bacterium. Taxonomy (GTDB): domain Bacteria; phylum Pseudomonadota; class Gammaproteobacteria; order Steroidobacterales; family XN24; genus XN24. The sequence goes on from DAOMOU010000130.1 coordinate 5,423, forward strand.
TCCTTGAGGCGTGCGTAGACCTCGTCGAAGGGCGCATCGGCATCGACGGTCCTGAGCTTGCCGAGCTGCCGGTAGTAGTCCACCAGGGGCTCGGTCTCCGCCCGATAGACTTCGAGGCGGCGACCGATGGTCTCCTCCTTGTCGTCCGAGCGCTGCACGAGTTCGCCGCCGCAACTGCCGCAGCGCCCGTCGGCGGGCGGCGGCAGGAAGTAGATGTTGTACACGCGGCCGCAGCCGGTGCAGCTGCGCCGGCCGGTGAGCCGCTTCAGCAGAATGGCGTGATCGACGTCCATCAGGACTGCGGCGTCGAGCGGCTGCCCGAGCTCGGCCAGCACCTCCTCGAGCGCCTCGGCCTGGGCGAGATTGCGCGGAAAGCCATCCAGGATGAAGCCGCGGGCGGCGTCCGGCTGGGCCACACGCTCCCTGAGAATTCCCAGCACGATGTCATCGGACACCAGCTTGCCGGCGTCCATCGCCGCCTTCGCCTTGAGCCCGTGCGCGGTGCCGCGGGCCACGGCGTCCCGGAGCAGGTCGCCGGTGGACACCTGCGGGTAGCCGAAATCCTCCACCAGCTTCTTCGCCTGGGTCCCTTTCCCGGAGCCGGGGGCGCCGAGCAATACAATGCGCATGCAATCTTCTCCCACTGCTGTCGCACGGCCGTCCAGGCCGGGCGCCCAAGCTTGCCGCCCCGCCCGCGCGCGGTCAAACCTTCACGGGCCCGGCATGACCGGCCCCACGGTAATCCGCTATGCTCTCGACGCCGCCCCGGCGCGATGATGAAGCGCCGCACCGGGCTCCTCGCCGGCCTGCAAGCAGGCCCCACCACGGAGGCAGAATGAAGAAGAAGCGCAACCTGTTCTACGCCCAGTCCGGCGG
>DAOMOU010000131.1:0-6287 GCA_035444525.1 Gammaproteobacteria bacterium
CGCTTGGCGTGCTCCAGCACGTCCAGCGTCTGCTCATAGCCGGCGCGCGGGTCGCGCACCGGGTGCGTCAGGCGCCGCACGGTCTCGAGGTTCTGGGCATAGACCTCCAGCCCCGAGTCCACCACGGTCTCGACAGCGGCGAGCTCGCCACGGAAATCCGGGGTCAGCGCCTCCACGGCCGTGTCCGGATTGAGCGCCTTGATGGCGCGCACGCAGGCCGCGTAGTGCGCAGCGCCCCCGTCCGGCAGGTCGTCCCGGTCGACACTGGTGATCACCACGTAGCGCAAGTCCATCAGCTGCACCGAGCGCGCGGCGTTGGCCGGCTCTTCGGCATCGAGCCAGCCGCGCGGGTTGCCGGTATCCACGGCACAGAAACGGCAGGCGCGCGTGCAAACCGAGCCCATGATCATCAGCGTCGCGGTGCCGTTGTTCCAGCACTCGCCGATGTTCGGGCACATCGACTCCTCGCAGACGGTCGCGAGGCGATGCTCACGCACGTTCTCCCTGACCCGCGAGTAGCCGGCCCCGGCCGGCATCTTGGCACGCAGCCACGGCGGCTTGCGCCCGACGGGCGCCGGCTCGGCGCGGCGGTTCTGCTTCACGCCGTTCTTGATCGCCGTCACGCCGTGCTCGGTGCGGAACTTGGTGCCGCTCGGCACCGCCCCCGGCTGGACGATCGGAATGCCCTTGAAATCGGAGTCCATGGCGCCGGATTCTCTCATGCCGCCCGGCCTGCGGGAAAACCGCCCGCGGCCGCCCGCCCGCCCGGGGAGTCGCTGACGACCTGCCACGGTTGCTAATGCGAACGATTCGCATTAAATTGGTCATCCCCTTCCAGACCCCCGGGGTCACCATGTCGCGCATCCGCACCGTCTTCGCCCGGCTCTCACTGGTCGTCCTGTTAACCGCCATAGCCGCCGGCTGCGGCCGCGCCCCGGAAGAATCCGGCGCCGGCGTCATCAATATCTACTCGGCGCGGCATTACCAGAGCGACGACGCCCTGTACCAGGCCTTCACCGACGCCACCGGCATCCGCGTGCGGCGCATCGAGGGCACCGACGACGCGCTGATCGAGCGCATTCTCCAGGAGGGCGCCGCGAGCCCCGCCGATATCCTGTTCACCGTCGACGCCGGCCGCCTGTGGCGCGCCGAGCAGGCCGGTATCTTCCAGCCCGTCGAGTCGCCGATCCTGAACCAGCGGATTCCCGCGCAGCTGCGCCATCCCGAGGGCAAGTGGTTCGGCTTCTCCAGTCGCGCGCGCATGATCTTTTTCGACACCGCGCGCATCCCGGCCGATGCGATCACGCGCTACGAGGACCTGGCGGACCCGCGCTGGGTGGGCGAGCTGTGCATCCGCTCCGGCGGCAACATCTACAACCTGTCGCTGATGGCCGCGATGATCGCCCATCACGGGCTGGAGGCGGCCGAAGACTGGGCCCGCGGCGTGGTCGCCAACTTCGCCCGCAACCCGCAGGGCGGCGACACCGACCAGCTGCGCGCGGTGGCCGCTGGCGAGTGCGGCATCGCCGTCGCCAACAGCTATTACTTTGCGCGCCTGATGACCTCCGAGGACCCGGCCGATCGCGCGGTCGTCGAGAAGCTCGGCTGGGTGTTCCCCAACCAGCAGGACCGCGGCACCCATGTGAACATTTCCGGCGCCGGCATCGTGACCACCGCGCCGAACGCGGCCCAGGCACTGGCCTTCCTGGAGTTCCTCGCCTCGCCCGACGCGCAGACCCGCTTCGCCCGCGGCAACAACGAGTACCCGGTGGTGGCCGGCGCCGCCCTGGAGAACCCGGCGCTCGAGGCGCTCGGCGCCTTCAAGGCCGACCCGATCGACGCCACCCTGTACGGCGTGCACCAGGCCGAGGCCCAGCGGGCGCTCGACCGCGTCGGCTGGAAGTAGGCCGCCAGCCGCGTGCAGGGCGGTCGCCGACTGCTGACGCTGCCCGCCGCCGCGATGCTGGTCGCGGCGCTGGTGGCGCTGCCGGTCGTCACCGTCGCTTTGCACGTCTTCCTGCCCGACCAGGGCGCCTGGCGGCACATCGCGCGCGTGCTGCTGCCAGAATACATCGGCAACACCCTGCTGCTGGTGGCCGGCACGGCCTTCGGTGTGCTCGCCCTCGGGCTGTCGACGGCCTGGCTGGTGTCGGTGTGCCGCTTCCCCGGCCGGCGGCTGTTCGAGTGGGCGCTGGTGCTGCCGCTGGCCTTTCCGGCCTACGTCATCGCGTACACCTACACGGACCTGCTGCAGGTCTCCGGGCCCGTGCAGACTTACATTCGCGACCTGACCGGCTGGTCGGCGCGCGACTACTGGTTCCCGCCGATCCGTTCGCTCGGCGGCGCGGTCGCGATGCTGTCGCTGGTGCTGTATCCCTACGTCTACCTGCTGGCGCGCGCCGCCTTCGTGCAACAATCCAGCGGCATCCTCGAGGCGGCGCGCACGCTCGGTTGCAGCCCTTGGGGCGCGTTCGTCAAGGTGGCGCTGCCGATGGCGCGGCCGGCGCTGGTCGCCGGCGTGTTGCTCGCCCTGATGGAAACGCTCGCCGACTTCGGCACCGTGGCCTACTTCGGCGTGCCGGTGTTCACTACCGGCATCTACCGCGCCTGGTTCTCGCTCGGCGACCCGGTGTCCGCGGCCAAGCTGTCCGCGGTGCTGCTTGCCTTCGTGCTGACTCTCGTTGCGTTGGAACGCTGGAATCGCGGCGGCATGCGCTTCCACCAGCTCGGCGCACCGGCCGCTGAGCGCAAGCCCTACGAACTCAGGGGCGGGCCCGCGGCGCTCGCTGTGGCGGTCTGCATGGTGCCGCTGGCCTTCGGCTTCCTGCTGCCGGCCGGGCGGCTGGCCTGGCTTAGCTGGATCGGCGGCGACGCGCAGTTCGGTGCGCGCTACCTCGGCCTCTTGTGGAACAGCGTAAGTCTCGCCGGCATCAGCGCCGTCGTCGCCGTGGCGGCGGCGGTGGTGGTCGGCTACGGGCTGCGGCTGCAGCCCGGCCGGCCGATGAAGCTGGTGCACCGCATCGCGGGCCTCGGCTACGCCATCCCGGGCTCGGTGATCGCGGTCGGCGTGCTCATCCCGCTGACGCTTGCGGACCACGGGCTGCGCGGCTGGCTGACCTCGTGGTTCGGCATCGACAGCGGGCTGATGCTTACCGGCGGCATCCTCGGGCTGCTGTTCGCTTACGTTGCGCGTTTCCTCGCGGTCTCGCTGCAGAGCGTGGACGCCGGCCTGGCGCGCATCACGCCGGCGATGGACGACGCCGCCCGCGCCCTCGGCGAGGGTCCGGGCCGCACGCTGCGCCGTGTGCACCTGCCGATCCTGCGGGCCAACCTGCTGACGGCCGGCCTGATCGTGTTCGTGGACGTCATGAAGGAACTGCCGGCGACGCTGATCCTCAGGCCCTTCGATTTCGACACGCTCGCGGTGCAGGCCTACAAGCTGGCTGCGGACGAGCGCCTCGCCGAGGCTTCGACGGCCTCGCTGGCCATCGTCGTGGCGGGCCTGATCCCGGTCATCCTGCTGGCGCGCCAGGTCTCGCGGCCGGCGCAACGACGCAAGCGCAGCGAAGTTGCGCCGCTGATGGCGCCGGCAACGGCCTGAGCGAGGCCGGACGCTCCCGCTTCAAATTGGCCGCCGCTGCTCTACACTGTGGGCGCCGAGACTCATCCCAGCTGACCGCGCCAGAGACGACGCCTTGACTACCGAGATCCTGTATCGCTCGAAAGTGGACGGCTGGTTCCGCACCACGCTGCTGCTCTCGGCCCTGTGCTGCACAATCGCAGTGCTCGCGCCGGGCCTGGCGGGAGCACCGCTGCTGTCACTGGCCGTTTCGCCCATGCTGCTGGTGGGGGTCGGCTTGCCGCTGTGGCTGCTGAGCTCGACCTGCTACTTGCTGCGCGAGCGTGAGCTGGAGGCCCGTTGCGGCCCGTTCAGATGGCACATACCGCTGGCGGAGATCCACGGCCTGGCCAGGACGCGCAGCTGGCTGGCCAGTCCCGCGCTGTCGCTCGACCGAATTCGCATCGACTACGGCCAGGACCGTTGGATCATGGTGTCGCCCGATGATCCGGAGAGCCTTCTCGCCGAACTGCAGCGACGCATCAGCATCCAGGCCCGGCCGACCGCCGCCGGCTGAGCGGCGGACACGCATTACCAATTCTTCGGCAGGCGCGGGTCTTCCGGTCCGAAGCGCTTGTAGCGCTTGCGCCTGGCGGCGCGCTCGATCTCCTTGCGGCGTCGCTCGGTGAAACCTCGGTACAGGCGCTCCTCGAGGGTCGCCACGACGTGCTGGTAGAGCGCGTGGATGCCGGTCTTCTCGAGCAGCGGCCGGAGGCCGAGGCCGAGAAAGGCGAGCAGCAGCAAGTGCCAGAGCAGCAGCTCCCACCAGACGATCGCCACGAGCGGGGTCATCCAGGCGAGGGCGATGTAGATGCCGCGCGCCAGCGGTCCGTACTCGAATCGGTTTCCGATCATTCCGGTGCTCCTCGCCCGGGCCCGGCGGATCAGTCCGCCAGGCCGAGGGCCGGGATCAGCAGCAGCGCGTTTCCCAGCAAGTGCATGATCATGCACGCCCAAAGGTTGCGGCGCCAGACGTACAGCACGTACAGCAGCACGACGCCCAGGCCGTGATAGAGGAGCCATTGGACCCCGAAAAACGCCACGTGCGGCAGCACGAACAGGCCGAAGCTCACCGCCACGGCGAGCGGCCGGTAGCCCGTCAATTCACTCAGACGCTCGATCGAATAGCCCCGGAACAGGACCTCCTCGGTGACCGCCGTGGTGAATACGAGCGCGAGGATGGTCAGCAGAGACAGCTGCAGCACGGTCGCCATGCCGGTGGACGGCGGCGGCGGCAGGAACTGGTGCAGCATTCCCGACGCGACCGTCGAGACCGCCCAGAACATGACCGCCCACTGGATGTCCCGGCCGCTCGGCCGCCGCAGCGCGATCGACCCCAGCCCACGGCCTTCCACCTTCAGGATGAAGACCAGCAGTACGGCGACCGCCAGCCAGTTCCACAGCAGCACCGACGGGGGGCCCTTGGTGAACTCCCACTCCACGCCCGCCAAGCCCAGCGCGACGTTGATGTAACTCGGGCTGTAGGCGACGGCGAGTCCGAGCAGGAGCAGGCTTCCGTGCCTCAGCCGGCTCGACGTGGTCGAAGCCTCCTGGTCGTCAGGCTCGATCACGCGTTCTCCTCCAGTCACATGCTCAAGTCACGGGCAGCGCCCGGAACCATGCCACGAATGTCGCCCATGCGGCACTGTAGGGCGTGACGAAGAATAGCAACAACGTGACGATGGTGCCCGCGGCGAATGCCCTGAATCCGCCACGGCCCCGCGACGATCGGGGCATCGACCCGGACAATACGGCGAGCACGCCGACGGTGAGGAAAAAGGCCGGCAACTGGTAAAGGAAACGGGCCGGCAAGGGCGGAAAATAGAAATGCAGGAGGCGGGCCAGCAGCGGATCGAGCAGCGGCAGCGCGGTGCAGGCCATGTAGCGGGCGTGAGTCGCGGGTTCACTGCGCCACGCGATGCCGAGCGCCAGGGCGACTGCGAACAATGCCGACTGCGCGAGCGGCATATAGAGGAAAAAGCCGTCGCGCGCCAGTTCGGCCTCGTCCATGCGGGCCACGCCACGGTGCGCAACCAGCACGCCGGATACCGCGAATGCTGCGCCGAGCAGCCATCCGACGCGGCCGATGCGGCGGTGCAGGTCCAGCCGGCGGGCACGCACCAGCAGCGGCTGTCCGATGAGCAGCAGCAGCCAGGCCAGCCCGAGGCCGGCGTGAAAATGCGTGTAGGCGTCCGATTCTCCCGGCCTCGACAGGTACTGCGGCCAGAACGCCGGCACCGAGAGCGCCAGCAGCACCACGGCGGCAACGGCCAGGCGCAGCGCCATTCGACGCATCAATCCCTCAGCGTGGCCATGTCGATTACGAAGCGATAGCGAACGTCGCTGCGCTGGGTGCGCTCCCAGGCCTCGTTGATGTTGCGGATGTCTAGCATCTCGATGTCGCAGACGATGCCGTGCTCGGCGCAGAAATCCAGCATTTCCTGGGTCTCGGGCAGCCCGCCGATCAGCGAGCCGGCGATGCGGCGCCGGCCGAGCACGATCGGGAAGGCCTGCAGCGCCGGTTCGATCGGCTCCAGCAGGCCGACCAGGATCAGCGTGCCGTCGCGCTTGAGCGCGTTGACGTAGGGATTGAGGTCGTGCGGCACCGGCACCGTGTCGAGAATGAAGTCGAAGCCGGCGGCGGCCGCGGCCATCTGCTTGTCGTTGG